>JBAUNU010000057.1:0-2334 GCA_049579405.1 Methylocella sp. | reverse complement strand
GTCCCAAAGCGCGCAGTCGATGGCGTTGCGTGCGGCGCCAGGGGGCAGTAGGGTTTGCAAGAGGACGCGATCCGCACCCGCCTCGATCGCGGAACGAACCGAACCCATTTGGTCGAGGACCGAATCGACCGTCTCGCCGTAGCGCGCGTAGGGAACGCCTTCGCCGCGCCCGCGCCACGCGCCGTGCTCGATCGCCGCCACGACCACGGCCGCCTCCGTCTTCGCACCGCGCGAGATCACAAAATTGCCGAGAATAGGGAAGCGTTCAACGGAAATGGCAAGGCGGGGCATGAGCCTGGAAATCCCATGAGAGGGGAGGCCTGGCAAATATTGCCGGAGATTACCGCAGCGAAGCCTGCAACGAACCGCAAAGAAAAAGCACGGCCGCAACGGGCCCTAGCCAGCTCCGCAGCGCCTGCAATCTGGCCCATACCCGGACCAGTTCGCGGCTCTTCGGTCCCGCATTTTTCGGGTGACTTTCCATCCAGAGCTTGTTCGCCGGCAAAATCGCAAGGAGCGTGAAAGTGATTGTGGGCTGACAACCGCCAGCAACCTCCCGAAAACTTGGTATAAACCGCCGCACCTGTTATTCAGAGTTTGCAACTCATGAAGGTCTCGCGGCGTGGAGTTTCCATTTCCGGTTCTCGTTTGCGACATTGGCGGCACGAACGCGCGGTTTGCGTTCGTGCCATCCCGCGGGGCGGCGGCCGAACCTGGACCGCACCTCAAGACCGCGAATTTTCCCGGACTCGAAGAGGCGCTGGCGGCGGCCCTTGCCGGTCTAGGAGGAAAGCCACGGTCGTTGATCGCCTGCGCCGCCGGCCCGGTGAGCGGGCGTACCGTCAAGATGACCAATGCGGACTGGACGATCGACGGCGCGGAGGTAGCGGCAAAGGCCGGGCTCGATCAAGGCCTGGTCCTTAATGATTTCGAAGCCCAGGCTTTTAGCCTGCCCGTCCTCGCACCCGCCTGGGTCCGGCCGATCGGCACCTTCGCGCCAAAGCGCGGCGCGCAACTCATCTTGGGGCTAGGCACTGGCCTTGGCGTGGCGGCCTTGCTCGAAATCGAAGGCCGCCAATTTGTCTTGGCGAGCGAGGCGGGACACATGGGTTTTGGGCCTCTCCGGGTCGAAGAAAGCGCGCTTTGGGCGCATATCGACACAGGCTCGCTTGGCCGGGTCAGCGCCGAAACAATCCTGTCTGGGCCGGGCCTCATGCGGCTTCACCGGGCGCGATGCGTGGCGGCGGGCGAGGCCGCGGCGGAATCCAGCGAAATCGCATTGATCGAGAGAGCGCACGCTCAACCGGGCGGCGAGGAAGCGGCGACTCTGCGGCTGTGCTGGGCTCTGACTGCGCGTTTCGCGGGCGATCTCGCCCTCGCTTTCCTGGCCAAGGGGGGCGTTACCTTTGCGGGCGGTATTTTGCCAAGGATCGTGGAGTTTTGCGACCTTGAAAAATTTCGCGCGGCGTTCGAGAACAAGGCTCCCTACGGCGAAATGATGCGCGCTATTGGCACGCGGCTGATCATCTCCGAGGATGCGGTCCTCTCAGGCATGGCCGCGATTGCCAATGCGCCGCAAAATTATGCCATCGATTACGCGAATCGTGCCTGGCGGTGAAACCTCGCCCAGCTCCGAAAAGGCCATGGGTACGCCTTTAGCCGCTCGGCTCGATCACTTAGGCATCACCAACGGCCTATCCTTGGGAAACTTGGCGATGGTCGCCTCGTCGATGTTCACGGTCTGAGCGACCATTTCCGGCGGTGAATGGGTCAACCAATCCGACAAAGAAACGTCCGCGTAATAGGAACTCCTGAATACTTCGAGATACTGCATGTCGTGTCGCCGACATTCTTGACATAATGGCCGTTATTGCGCTTGACGTAGCCAATATCGCCCGGGTTGAAGTCCAAAGTCACCGCCTTCGGTCCCGTCTCGAAGGCCGTCACTCGCCCCTTGCCCTTGATCCAATACGCCCATTCGTCGGCATTGGGGTGCCAAAGCATTTCCCGCAACGCGCCCGGGCGCTGCGTCACAAGCCCAACGGCAATTGTCTTGGAGACGGTGAAAATGCTGCTGTCGGCAACCCTGACCTCTCCGCCCTTCGTCTGCCTTACGGGCTCAATCGAGTCGAGGGAAAAGGTGAACGGGGACGGGGGCAAGCCAAGAGGCTCTCTAATGGCCTTCTCGTCCGTGGCTAAACCGGCAGGCAGCTTGCCTTGGAAGATCCAGAGATTGTGAAGAGGAATCTTCGAGAATGTCTCAGCCGGAACGCCAAAATTCTCGGCGAGAATTTCGGGAGGCGTGTGGGCGAGCCAGTCCGTCACCAGAGTCGT
>JBAUNU010000056.1:0-18852 GCA_049579405.1 Methylocella sp. | reverse complement strand
GCATAGGAGGGCGCGGGTTGATGGATCGCGCGGCGGGTCGTGGTTTCGACCGGACCCAATTCGTCCGCCGGCTCGCCGATGACATTGATGATGCGGCCAAGGCACGCCTCGCCGACCGGCACCGTGATCGGGCCTCCAGTATCCCGGACCGGCTGGCCGCGGGTGAGGCCTTCGGAAATATCCATCGCGACGCAGCGCACCGAATTTTCCCCAAGATGCTGTGCGACTTCGAGGACCAGGCGGTTGCCGCCATTGTCGGTTTCGAGCGCGTTGAGGATTTCGGGCAGATCGCCGTCGAATTTCACATCGACGACGGCGCCGATGACCCGCGTGACGTGGCCCGTGGACGTGTTGGGTGCGGCGTCGGCCATGCTTTGTCCTCTTGATAGGTTGAGCGCTTAAAGCGCTTCGGCGCCGGAGATGATCTCGATCAGTTCCTTGGTGATCATCGCCTGGCGCGAGCGGTTATATTTCATGGTTTGCTTCTTGATCATTTCGCCGGCATTGCGCGAGGCGCTATCCATGGCGCTCATCCGAGCGCCTTGTTCGGACGCGGCATTTTCAAGCAGTGCCCGCAAGATCTGAATCGAAATGTTGCGCGGCAGCAGCGCCGCGAGAATTTCTTCTTCGTCCGGCTCATACTCGTAAGCCACCCCCGATTGTGGCGCTTTCTCCTCCGGCGTGAGGGCGAGAGGAATAAGCTGCCGCGCGGTCGGGATCTGCGCGATCACCGACTTGAAACGCGAGTAAAACAAAGTGCATACGTCGAACTCGCCAGCCTGATGCAACGCAACGATCTTGCGGCCGATCGCATCGGCATTGGCGAAGCCAAGCGCGCGCACCGAGCGCAGCTCGATCACCTCGATGATCTGGCGTCCGAATTGCCGGCGCAGGATGTCACGGCCTTTCTTGCCGGCGCAAAGGATCTTAACCGTCTTGCCTTGCCCCATGAGCGACAGTGCCGTCTCGCGCGCGAGGCGCGCGATCGAGGCGTTAAAGGCGCCGCAAAGACCGCGTTCGGCGGTACAGACGACCAAGAGATGGACGCTGTCGCCGCCGCCGCCGAGCAGCGCCGGAACTTGACCCCTCGTCGCGATCGAGGCGGCGAGATTGGCCAAGACCCTTTCCATCCGCTCGGCGTAAGGCCGCGCCGATTCGGCCGCCGTCTGCGCGCGCCGCAGCTTCGCCGCGGCGACCATCTGCATGGCCTTGGTGATCTTTTGCGTTGCCTTGACGGAGGCAATCCGGTTGCGCAGATCCTTCAACGAGGGCATGGTCTATCCGCTTCACCCATGTGAGGGCGCCGCCAGCTCAAGCAAAATTCTTGGCGTAGGCGTCGACAATCGATTTGAGTTTTGCGCCAGACTCGTCGGAAAGATCCTTCGAGACGCGAATCGTATCGAGGAGACCGGTGTGGCTCGCGCGCAAGAGCGCGAGGAGCCCGTCCTCAAAAGCCCGCACCCGGTCAACCGGAAACGCATCGAGATAACCATTGACCCCGGCATAGATCACGCAAACCTGTTCTTCCATCTTCAAAGGCGAGAACTGCGCCTGCTTCAAAAGCTCGGTCAGGCGCACGCCGCGCGCGAGCAGGCGCTGGGTCGTCGCGTCGAGGTCAGACCCGAACTGCGCGAAAGCCGCCATTTCGCGGTATTGCGCTAGTTCGCCCTTGATCCTGCCCGCGACCTTTTTCATTGCTTTGGTTTGCGCCGAGGAGCCGACGCGCGAGACCGAAAGGCCGACATTCACGGCGGGCCTGATGCCTTGGTAGAAAAGATCCGTCTCAAGAAAAATCTGGCCGTCGGTGATCGAAATGACATTCGTCGGAATATAGGCCGAAACGTCGTTGGCTTGCGTTTCGATGACCGGCAGTGCTGTGAGCGAGCCCCCGCCATGGGCCTCGTTGAGTTTCGCCGCGCGTTCGAGCAGCCTGGAATGCAGATAGAACACATCGCCCGGATAGGCCTCGCGTCCCGGCGGGCGGCGCAACAAAAGCGACATCTGGCGGTAGGCGACGGCTTGCTTCGAGAGATCGTCGTAGATGATCAGCGCGTGCATCGCGTTGTCACGAAAATATTCGCCCATCGCGCAACCGGCGAACGGCGCCAGAAACTGCATCGGCGCCGGATCGGACGCGGTCGCCGCGACAATGATCGAATAGGGCAGCGCGCCCTGCTCTTCCAGTACTTTCACGAATTGCGCGACGGTCGAGCGTTTCTGTCCGACCGCGACATAGACGCAATAGAGCTTGAGGTTTTCATCGTCGCCCTGGTTCAGCGGCTTTTGATTGAGGATGGTATCGAGCGCCAGCGCGGTCTTGCCGGTCTGGCGGTCGCCGATGATCAGTTCGCGCTGGCCGCGCCCAATCGGGATCAAAGCGTCGATCGCCTTGAGGCCGGTCGCCATCGGCTCGTGCACCGATTTGCGCGGGATGATGCCCGGCGCCTTGACATCGACGCGGGCGCGCTTGTCCGCGTGGATCGAGCCCTTGCCATCGATCGGATTGCCGAGCGCGTCGACGACGCGCCCGAGCAGCCCCTTGCCGATGGGAACATCGACAATGGCGCCGGTCCGCTTGACGGTCTGGCCTTCCTTGATATCGCGGTCGGTACCGAAAATGACAATGCCGACGTTGTCGCTCTCTAGGTTCAGGGCCATGCCCCGAACGCCGTTCTCGAACTCGACCATTTCGCCGGCCTGAACATTGTCGAGGCCATAGACGTGGGCGATACCGTCCCCGACCGAGAGGACCTGGCCTACCTCGGTCACCTGTGCTTCATTGCCAAAGTTCGCGATCTCGTTCTTGAGGATCGCGGAAATTTCGGCGGCGCGGATCTCCATCAACCGGCCTCTTTCATGCGTGAACGAATCGAATTGAGTTTGGTTCTGAGGGAACTGTCAACCATGCGCGAGCCCAGTTTGACGATAAGGCCGCCGATGATCGCCGGGTCCACCTTGACCGCGATGTCGACCTCGCCGCCGCCGGAAATATCCGCAAGCGCGTTTTGCAATGCCTCGGTATGCCCAGGCTTGAGCGGCTCGGCGACCGTTACATCGGCCCGCGTGACGCCTTTTCGCGCGTCGTTCAGCAAATTGAAATCGCGGATCATGTCGAAAATCGCGAAGAGCCTGCGCTTTGCCGCGGCGAGCTTGATGAATTTGGCGGCGATCCCGCCGATCCCGGCCTTGGCGAGAAGGGAGTCGAGCGCCTTAACCTGCTCTTCGGCCGAGAAGACCGGGCTTTTGACGAAACGTTGCAAATCCGCGCTGGAGCGGACCATTTCCGCGAAGGCGGCGAGATCGGCGGCGGCCTTTTCCGTCGCCCCAGTTTCCTGACAGAGCGCGAAGAGCGCCTGGGCATAGCGCCCCGCCATCCCGGACACGCGTGTCTCTTGCGCCGCCAAAGCGAAATCCCCAAAATTCAAACGGCCGCCGAAGCCGCTTCCCAAAGGTCCGGCTTTTCACAGAGAAAAATCGAGACGCGGTCCGGCGGGGACGCCCGCTCGAAAATCAAAAATGCGGCGCCTTAAAGCAGCTTCCCCTGTCGGAGAGCGTCGCTCGTCATTGTCACGCAAGTCGCAACCACGCCTGCGTCTGGCATGGGGCCAGCCCATGCGCACTCCCATTGGTTTTTGGAAAATTCAGGACCCATATTCTGCAACGGCACCCCTCCAGAGTGCGAAATGCAACTCCCAGAGACTACAGTTCCCTCCAAGCATTTCGACTCCCACACAGTGTTACTATTGTGCCTCAGGCGACCAGCTTCTCCATTACTGAGCTTTATCCCCGTCGGCATGCTTTTCTTAAGCTGTTCGAAGGCGTTCTGTAGATCTTTAACACGTTGCGATAACTCATCATAAGTTTTACTTGCCACAAGAAATGGATCTATCGTCTCTCCATTGTAGTTAGTATTTATATATACCTGTGCACTTTGCTCGGTTGCCATATTGCAAGAAAGTATGAAATGATTTGCGACGCCATAGTCGGCTAACGTGTAATTGAATACGTCATCACTATTAATCTTACAGTCAAAGCCTGCGTTTGGAGCGTACCCAACTAACGTGAGCTTTTCCGCAGGTGTGCCTACAAGGTTAGGGTGGGGTCTAAATTGGACTTCGACCAAGAACGACGTGCTATCCGGTGTAAGATGGACCGCCGACCATAATCCGTCCTTCCCCAATACGCAATCTCTCCAAGCATTGACAGCCTTGTCTGTGCTTTGAATATGAGTGACAGAAAAAAAATTCGATACGACCCGGTAGTCCTTTTTAGTGCACAGGTTATCATAGTCTTGATTTAGCGATTGCTGCGTTTCATTTTGGGCAGCGTCGAGGGAGCCAGAAAAAATTTCCACATACTTTCCACTTGTGTTCAAATTCTTGGCCCTACTCTCAAATTCGGATCGGCTCGTCCAATGCGTTTTGCAAAGTTCCTTCAGCGCCGAACTCCGGTAATCTGAATCCGTTTGGTTGTCATTTATGTTGAACGCCTTGTACCTAAGGACCGCCTCGCACACGTCAGCGTTGGCATTACCTGAACTAAGTGCCAAAGACGACGCAGCCAAAAACAGAGCTATGTTCCTCATGTGCCTCATGTGCGCCCCCTGTTTCATGTGATTTTCGTTTAGCTGACCAGACTGTGGACTCAGAGTGGTTTGACTTGGCCGTTTTGGCAAAGCGGAGCCTCCGCTAAACCCACCACGAAGCGTCAAGGAACGCGGCGCCATGGCGAGGCAGGGGTCACCTAACATAGAGCCTTTTACGGCGCAACCCTGGCCGGACAATTGCGCGGGGCCGCGACGATAAGATGTTGCGGCCCTCAACTCCGAGCAGAACGCCTGCGTCTCATCAAGCCAATTTAGGCGCGGGCGACTGTATTCTGTATTCGAAATGAAAATGCGATAAACTAAAACAACGACAAAAGTCGTTCGATTACCTGGAATGAACGGGCGCTTCCGCCCAAGCCCGCGCAACGGCAAACCGATGCAGGAAAATACCTCGCCTGACGCACCACTCGACCAATCCTTCGGCCGGCCGGCCGAGGCGGCCGATCCCATCGCCATGGCAAGGCGCGATCTTAACAAAGCCCTGCCCCGACGCTTCTACAAAGAGGTGACGGTGCAACAGCGGGATGGAACTTTCATCCTGCTTCTGGACAGCCGCGCGGCCAAATCGCCGGGGGGAAACCGTTTGGCGCTGCCCTGCTTGGCGGCGGCACGGGCGCTGGCGGACGAATGGTCGGCGCAGGGCGAAGCGATCGATCCGGCGGCCATGCCGTTGGCGCGCATCGTTAATTCGGCGATTGACGGAGTGGCGTTGCGGCGCGACGCCACCCTGGACGAGATCGCGAGATATGCCGGGGCGGACCTCGTTTGTTATCGCGCCGCCGGGCCTAGGGCACTCGCCGAGGCGCAAGCCGCTGCCTGGGATCCGATCCTCGGTTTCGCGCGCGAAAAACTCGGCGCCCATTTCATTTGCACCGAAGGCGTGGTGTTCGTCGAACAGCCGGAACCTGCCCGCGCGGCGGTGAAAGAGGCCATTACGCGCGCCGCAAACAGCGGCCCAGCGGGACCTTTCGCGCTGGCCGCGCTGCATGGGATGGCAACGCTCACCGGCTCGGTCCTGCTCGCGCTCGCCGTGGCGCATGGCGCGCTGACACCCTGGGCCGCCGCGCATATCGACGAGGACTTTGAAATGCGGTTTTGGGGCGAGGATGCGGAAGCGCTCCACCGCCGGGCACGGCAATGGCGCGAGATGGAAGCAGCCGCACGCCTGTTTCAGGCCGTCCATGGCGCCGGAGCATGAAAGCGGACGCGTTTTCGCGAAGTGACGTCAAGATGTTCCCAAGCATGGGCAAAGCGATCGGCAAACAGGAAGATGGCCGGTGAAACCCAGTCTCGAACGCATTGTGGAGCACCGCGCGCGTGCCCTTCGCGGCGGTGGAACACAGCGGATCGACGCCCAGCACGGGCGCGGAAAACTCACCGCGCGGGAACGAATCGAGCTTCTCATCGATCCTGGTTCGTTCGAGGAATCCGGGATGTTCGTCGAACATCGCGCGACGGACTTCGGCATGGACAAGCGCCATGCGCCGGGCGATGGCGTTATCACCGGCTCCGGCACCATCAACGGCCGCGCGGTCTTCGTCTATGCCAAGGATTTTACCGTTTTTGGGGGCTCGCTTTCCGAGGCTCACGCGCAAAAAATCGCCAAGCTGCAAGACATGGCGCTCAACAATCGCGCGCCGCTCATCGGGCTTTTCGATTCGGGCGGCGCCCGCATCCAGGAAGGGGTCGCCGCGCTGGCGGGCTACGGCGAGGTCTTCCAGCGCAACGTCCTGGCGTCGGGGGTAATCCCCCAAATTTCCCTCATCATGGGTCCCTGCGCGGGCGGCGACGTCTACTCCCCGGCGCTCACCGACTTCATCTTCATGGTTAAGGACACGAGCTATATGTTCGTCACCGGCCCCGATGTGGTGAGGGCGGTGACCAACGAGACGGTGAGCGCCGAGGATCTCGGCGGGGCGTCCGTGCATACGGTCAAAAGCGCGGTGGCCGACGGTGCCTATGAAAACGATGTCGAGGCTTTGTTGCAAATGCGGCGGCTTGTCGATTTCCTGCCATCGTCAAACACGAGCGGCGTTCCGGAATGGCCGGGCTTCGATGACCGTGAGCGATGCGAGGCCTCGCTCGACTCGCTCGCGCCGGACGATCCGGCAAAGCCCTATGACGTCAAGGAACTCGTCGCCAAGACCGTGGACGAGGGCGATTTCTTCGAGATTCAAGAGGCTTACGCGCGCAATATCGTGACCGGCTTTGGCCGCATGGAAGGGCGCACAGTAGGCTTTGTCGCCAATCAGCCCATGGTGCTCGCCGGCACGCTCGACTCGGACGCCTCGCGCAAGGCTGCCCGCTTCGTGCGCTTTTGCGATTGCTTCAATATTCCGATCGTGACTTTTGTCGATGTGCCGGGATTTCTTCCGGGCATTGCGCAGGAATATGGCGGCCTCATCAAGCATGGCGCAAAACTGCTCTTTGCCTATGGCGAGGCGACGGTGCCAAAGGTCACCGTCATCACGCGAAAAGCGTTTGGCGGCGCCTATGACGTGATGGCCTCGAAACATCTCCGCGGCGATGTCAATTACGCCTGGCCCGGCGCCGAAATCGCGGTCATGGGCGCCACGGGCGCGGTCGAGATCATTTTCCGCGCCGACCTCGGCGATGCGGAAAAAATTGCCGCGCGCACGCGCGAATATGAGGAGCGGTTTTTATCGCCTTTCGTGGCGGCGGAGCGCGGCTATATCGACGACATCATCATGCCGCGCGACACGCGCAAGCGCATCGCCTGCGCGCTCGCCATGCTGCGCAACAAGAACCTCAAGAATCCGTGGAAGAAACACGGCAATATCCCGTTGTGATCTGGCGAATGCGCCTGGATCAAAACCGCTGGGTCAATCCAGCAAGGATCGCGCGGCGAATGCCGAACTGCGGCGCGCCGACGCCCACCCCCGCGCCGTTGCGGATTTCATAGACCGCGTCGCCGATATTCAAAACATCGAGGCTCAGTTCCGTCCCGCAAAGTGAATGCCAAAACGGCTTCAGGGCCGCGGATAGGAACCAACTTGACCGGATAACCCTCCAGCCGAGCGGGACCACTGTGATATTGCGGTCACATCGCAGCGAAAATCCCAACGCAGACTGCGATCGCGACGGCCCATTCTTGACAGCCGGACTCCCGAGCGTAACGATATACTATTGCAGTCGGGCGGCTGCCGAGAGCGGAGCCGGTGATTTGTGGACCGTCACCGCAAGACCCTCAAGAATATGGCTTGCCGTACCGGCCGCGTGCTCCTTCTGACCAGTTCGACTCTTGCGTCGCTCTGTTGCCTCGGCGGAATAGGCTCCGCGCAAACGTCTGTTACCTTGCCGACCGTCGAAGTGGTCGCCACCAAAAAGAAACCGGGGAAGAACGAAGCGGCGGCGCAACCGGCGCCGGCACCTGTCCAACCGGCCAGCGAAACGCCCGAAACCATCGCGGCACGTCAGCTGGCGGCAAAAGCCAAGACATTCGATACTGCGCGCAGCAATTTGTACACGACGTTCGGCACCACTTCCTACGAGATCAGCCATGACAACATCCAGTCGCTGCCCCAGGGCGTCAACCAGCCGGTCGAGAAAGTGCTGCTGGAGGCGCCCGGGGTCTCGCAAGATTCCGCGGCGAGCGGCCTGCTCCATGTCCGCAACGATCACGCCAACGTGCAATTCCGGATCAACGGCGTCATGCTGCCCGACGGCGTCACCGGCTTTGGGAGTATTTTGGAAACCAATCTGATCGGCAATATCTCCCTCGTCACCGGCGCGCTGCCAGCCGAGTTTGGGCTACGCACGGTCGGCCTTGTCGACATCACAACCCGGACGGACGTCTTCAACAACGGCGGCAGCATCAGCCCTTACGGCGGCGGCCGCGGAACCTTCGCTCCGCTCTTAGAATATGGCGGCACGTCCGGAAGCAATTGCGGATCCCCCGCGCCCGCTCCCGGGACGTCGAGCGCAAACTGCTTTCTGGGCGTCCAAATCTACTTCACCGGACGCTATGCGCAGACCTTGGAAGGAATCGAAAACACGATACCCAGCGTGAACCCTATCCATGATTTCTCCCAGCAGGAAAAAGGCTTCGGGTATTTGTCGGCGTTCATCGACAACAGCACCCGCCTGAGCCTGCTCATGGGAACCGCGATCAACACGTTCCAAATTCCAGACGTCCCCGGCCAGCCAGTCGGGCAGATGGGGAATCCCCCGATCACTAGCGCGTTCGGAATCTCCAATTTTGATTCGTCGCAGCTCAACGAGAACCAGACCGAAGTCACCCACTACGGGGTGCTGGCGCTGCAGAAATCGGTTAACGGCTTCGATGGGCAGCTCGCCTATTTCACGCGCTACAATGCGTTGGAATTTACCCCCGATGTTATCGGCGACCTGCTGTTGAACGGTATTGCGTCGGAGATAACCCGCACATCCTACACCAACGGCATCCAGGGCGACGGCTCATTCCAGGTCAACCCGGCCAATACGGTTCGCACCGGCTTCACGGTCAGCGGTGAACACGCGAAGGTCCAAAATTCCGCTTTCGTCGAGCCATGCACCGTCTGCGACGGCTCCGATAATGGAGCGCCCAAGGGGATCCTCGATTCAACCTCCAAGATCGGCTGGCTTATGGGCGTCTATGTCCAGGACGAGTGGAAAATCACCGATCAACTCATGACGAATGCCGGCCTGCGCTTTGACCAGATGTACCAATATGTCGACGCCAACCAGCTGAGCCCGCGCATCAGTTTCACCTATAAGCCCTCCGAGAACATGACGTGGCATGCCGGCTACGCGCGTTACTTCACGCCGCCGGTGCTCGTGGAGGCCGCGCCGGCCGATATCGCCTTGTTCCGGAATACGACGGGCGCGCCTACGCAGTTTCTCGATGACCCGGTGAGGCCGGAGCGGTCGCATTATTTCGATGCCGGCGTGGACCAGAAGATACCGTTGGGATGCAGCTCGCTGGCGCCGCTGATGTTGACTCCGTCTGCCGCGGGGGAACGCGACTGCGGCACGCTCGAGGTCGGAGTCGACGCCTATTACAAGATCGCGAATGACCTGATCGACAATGGAAATTTCGGCCAAGCGCTCGTCTTGAGCGCGTTCAATTACGCGAAGGCCTATAATGAAGGCGTCGAGCTGAAAGCGAAATTCGCCAGCGGCAATTTCCAGGCCTACGGCAACATCGCCGCGGCCCAGCAGAAAGCCACCGACGTGGTGTCGAACCAATACCTGTTCGATAACACCACGCCGCTAGCCGATCTCGGAGGCCTGACGCAGTTCCAGTACATCCAAAGTCACTATATCTACACGGATCACACCCAAATTTTGACCGGCTCCGCGGGCATATCCTACCTCTGGAACGGCACGCGGTTCAGCGCCGACATGTTCTACGGCAGCGGCCTACGCAGCGGCGACGCCAATATCGGTCACGAACAGCCTTATGCGCAGTTCAATACCGGAATCACGCACGAGTTCACAGGCTGGAACATGAAGCCTCTCACGCTGCGCTTCGACGTGGTGAACGTCCTCGACACGAGCTATCAGATCAGAAGCGGAACCGGCATCGGCGTGTTCGCGCCGCAATACGGGCCGCGGCGAGGGTTTTTCGCCGGACTGTCGCAGAAATTTTGATGTCACGAAGAACCCGTACTTCTCGCTATGCCTGGCTTGTTTTGCGCGATGGACGCGCCCTTCGCGCGTGCCTGGATCCAAACCGCTGGGTCAATCCAGCAAGGATCGCGCGGCGAATGCCGAACTGCGGCGCGCCTCCGCCAACAACCGTTCCGTTGCCGATTTCGTAGACCGCGCCGCCGATGTTCAAGACATCGAGGCGCAGCTCGGTCCCCGTCCGATCCCGAGATCGAGCTTTTGGACGATGCTGGCGTTGACGGCCGCACATTCCGGCAGCGAGGCGCCGTTCGGCACGGTAGGCGTGCTGGCTCGCAGGCCGCTTTGCGCCAAGAGATCCACCGACGCGGTTGGGTATTTTGTACCTTGGTTAAACGTGAATGGCCCGGAACCACCCCTGGACCAAGGATTCGGCCGTCGTCACCGCCGATGCGCTCGCCGCGCTCGGCCACTCGGACGAGTCCGCCGCGCTGCGCGCGCGTTACCAGGCTCGCGGGAGATACTCGCCCGCCCCGCGACATCCCACCAGCCGCAAAAAGGGAGGAAAACCGGGACAAGCCTCTCGAATTCGTGCTAGCCACCGGTATCCGTCCGCGCACCGGAGTTCTGCGTGCTTGCCATCCGCCTCGCCAAGATTAGCTGTGCCGCCGCCATCGGGTTCTATGCGGCGCTGGTCGCCTTTGGCAATATATCGGACTATTGGACGAACTTCGCCTTTGTCACAGAGGTGCTCGACATGGACGATGTTCCCCCCGCATCCCGCATCCGCTGGCGCGCGGTCACGTCGCCCGTCCTCCACCATGCCGGCTATATCCTGATCATCGCCGCGGAGATCGGCACCGCGGCGCTCTGCGGGCTCGGCGCGATAGCGATGGCCCGGCAGGTTCGAGCAAAGGCGCTGCCATTCCAGGTCGCCAAAAACAAGGCGGTGGCTGGGCTAACGCTCGGGTTCCTGCTCTACGAAGGCGGTTTTGTCGCGATTGGCGGCGAATGGTTTGGGATGTGGCAGGCCCGTGATTTAGACGCCGTGCAGAGCGCCTTCCGCGTTCTGATGACGATGCTCGGCGTGCTGATTTTCGTCTCGCTCAAGGACGAGGACCTGGCGTGACGCGGGAAGGGGATTCACTGAGCGCGCGCTGCTGCGGTCCGAACCAAGTCCCTGGCTGACCGGTGCCAGGCACTTTCGATGATTCCTAGAGGCTGGGGCATCGCCGGGGCCGCAGGAGCGGCCTTTCCCACGCGTTATGACGGGAGCTTGCCGTCGGGCGTCGCCTTGTCGATGGCCTGCGGCAGATGTTGCGTCAGCAAGTCGGCGAGTTTGTCGGCGGGAAGGCCCAGCTTGGCGGCCAGTTCCTTGACCTTGTCGGAGCCGAGCGCCTGATGAATCTGATCCGCCGTGATCGGCAAATTCCGTCCCTGCGAAATCCATGACTTCATGGTATCGCCGAAGCCATTCTTCTCGAATTGGCTGGCGATGTTTTGCAAGCCGCCTTGCTGCTCGATGAAGTTGTTGAGGAGCGTCGTTGCTCCGGCGCCGAAGACGCCGCCGAGAATTCCGTCGAACACGCCCATATGACCCTCCTACGCGGACAATCCCTCGAATTAGCGGGCTTAAGCCCTCAGCCGAGATCCACCCGATGACCAGATTTCGAGGGTGAGATTACCGCAATGGACGAACCTTGGCAAGGCCACGCCGTGGTGCTCCGGCACACCGAAGCCGGTGACAACAACGGGCGCAATGGCCTCGTCATCGAAGATCGGAGCACGCGCGAAACCATAGTTGCCGCGATGAGCCATGGCGAGGCGGGCGTAATAGCGGCATAATTTCGCGGCGGCGGGTTTGACTTGGCGCGATGCGTGCTGTTAAGAAGCCGCCAAGGGCCGCTGCGGAACACGCGCCGCGTCCAGGGGATGGGGTGCCCCCTTAACCGCCGGCAAGGCTGATGACTCCTGTATTGCAACGTCAATCGGCGGACGGTTTTGCCGTCTCGCCAGCAGGAGCAAGCGGCGAATGGATCAAAACCTAACCATATTCCTCGCGCCCATTCTCATCATCGGGGGCGGCGGCCTCATCGCCTTCGGCGGTCTGACCCTGTTTGGTCTCGATTTACTCTTTAAGACCAAAAGCCAAGCTATTCTAGGAATTTGTGTTGGTCTCGTGCTCCTTGGCGCGCTGGAAATCCGGTTTTTTGGGTCGGGCGCATCTTTTTTTGAAAATCAGAAAGTCGTGGTTTCCTACTGTCACGTAGCGGCGGAAAAGGCGAATCCCGGCCAACGAGGCACCCAAAGCGCTGCCATCAACAAGTCGATTGCCGCGTGTTTGAGCAAGGAGGGGTATGAATGGAGCCCCGAGCACCGGCGCTGCAAAGAAGCGCCGCTTGCGATGAACGAATATTGTTATCTCCCAACTGCATTTTTCAGCCGGCTGATTACCAAAGTGCAGCTGTTGTTCGAGTAACGCCGCAAGCCGCGCAATCATCTCAGTTTCAGCGATGCCGGCCGCTCGCGTCCCATTTTTCGATTGGCTCGGCGGCAAACCGTGCAGCGGCCTTAGCGATGGAACGGCCGGAGATGTTTAAGCGCGGCGCGATTTCCGCCAAGGGCACCAGAACGAAAGCGCGTTCGAAAAGGTCCTTATGCGGCAAATTCAATTGGGCATGCGCGAACGGCGCATCGCCGTGGAACAGAATATCGATGTCGATGAGACGCGGCCCCCAGCGCATCGACGGTTTCCGCCCCATGTCGATTTCGACCGCATTGGTCGCGGCAAGGAGTTCGAGCGGCGGCAGACGGGTTTCTCCCACCGCGCAGGCATTGGCGAAAAAGTCCTGCTCCACATAACCCCAAGGCGCGGTCCGGTAGATCGACGAAACCGCACTCAGCCGGATGATGCCGCGCTCCTCCAGCAGCTCCAGCGCCCGCGCGATGTTGCCTGCCTTGTCGCCTATGTTGCTCCCCAGCCCGAGGCCGGTGTTGGTCAGCGGGCCGGCGCCCAAAAGGTCAGCGGCGGGCGATGGCATCGAAAACCTTGAAGGCGGCGGCGTGTTCGGCCGCATCGTGAACACGGAATAGGGAGGCGCCGTTGGCGGCCGCCGCGAGATTGGCGGCGAGCGTGCGAACGAGGCTTTCCTCGACCGGCGTGGCGGCATGTTCGGCGAGCAGCGACTTACGCGAAACCCCGACGAGGATCGGCAGGCCGTAGTCCTTCAGCGCGGCAAGATTGGCCAAGGCGATGAAATTTTGCGCCCGGCTTTTGCCGAAACCGATGCCGGGATCGAGAATGATCCGTGCGGGATCAATACGAGCAGCGTCCGCAAGACGCAACGATCTATCGAAAAAGCGGCGCATGTCCGCGATGATGTCTAGATCGGGATCGACGCCGTCGCGATTGTGCATCAGAACCGCGGCTGCGCCGGTTTCGGCGACCGTATCGGCCATCGCGGGGTCTTTCTGCAATCCCCAAACATCGTTGACCACGCTGGCGCCGAGTTCTGTTGCGCGGCGCGCGACCTTGGCCTTGGACGTGTCGATCGAAAACGGAACGTCGATGGAACCCGCCAGCTTGCCGAGAATGGGTTCGATGCGGGCGAGTTCCCCTTCCGCCGGGACGGGCGTATGGCCTGGGCGCGTCGATTCCGCCCCCACATCGATAATGTCGGCGGCATCGGCCGCGAGCTTTTCCGCCTGTTGCATGGCGGCGTCGAGGGTGAAGAACTTGCCGCCGTCGGAGAAGGAATCGGGGGTTATATTCAATATGCCCATGATGACGGACCGCTTGCCCAAGAGTCCGAGAAACCGGTCGCGGCGCTCGATCATGGTGGGGCGATCTATTCGCGCGATAAAAGCCTGGCTTCCGTCAACCATTGGCCCGACAACCCTTGATCGAGGGAGGATGAATGACGTTGTTGTGCCGAAGTTTGCCGCGCCTTAACCGGCGGCCGCTCCTGGGGCGGATATCACGCCGGAAAAAAAATTTCTCCTTTTCCGAGAGCCGCCATGTCCCCGGCGAAACAGATGAGCGGACGGGAAAGAAGCCTCGCGGCGGCGCGGCTATCGGGGCGCAGCAGGCCCGAAAAAACGCTGGCGAAGGCCAAATCATGCGCACCGCAATCGAGGAAAGTCGGCGCCAGTTCGGGCGGATTTGCAAGCACGATCGTGCCCCGCCGCATGAGGTAACCGGGCAAACTGCCGCATTCCCCGAGCGCGATCAGCGTTCCGGCGATCATCCGGCTTCCTGGAAAATCTCCGGCGGACCCTTCGATGACGATCGTGCCGCGGCGCAGGCGGTCGCCCGCGCGCTCGCCGGCCCTTCCGCGCACGATCAACAACCCGCCGGTCATGCCCTCCATCTCGCCTTCGAGCGGCGCGCCGAGAAAGCCGCCGGCATCGCCTGCGATCTCGATCCTGCCTCCGGACATGGCGGAGCCGGCGAAAGGTCCGCAGCCGCCCATCGCGACGAGATTGCCGCCGCTCATGTTGCGGCCAAGCGATTTGCCGCAATCGCCTTCGATGACGATTTCTCCAGCCTGCATGTTCATGCCGATATTATCGAGGCGCACTGATCCGCCCTCGAACCGGATCGATTCCGCGCCGCCGGCCCGCATTTTAAAAATATCGCCGGCGGTGATCGTTTCGCGGGCGGTCTGCAATTCTATCGCGGCGATGTCCTTGACTGATTTCCTATCGAGCAGATGCGGCGTGAGAGGGGCGAGATCAAGCCGTTGGCCGGGCTCTTGCTTGAGGATGAGGACGAGCGGTTTCACGACAACAAATCCTGCAGATGAAAATGGAAGGGGCCGAGCTTGCCGCCGTAATTGCCGGCGCCGACGCGCACCGCGCCATGTTCCGGCCCGAGCTTGACGATCGCCGCGAGGCCGGCCCGCATCGCTTCGGCGACCGCCTCTTCCGTCAACCCGTCGATGACGATTTCGAGGACGCAGCCGACATCCTCGTCGAGACTTGTCGCCACCGCCCCGCGCAGGGTCGGGCAATACGCGTCATTGGTGGAGGCCAGCATGGCTTTGTATTTGGAGCCGACCTTGGAGCCGGACCGCACGATGCCGCCGGGGAAAGGCAGAATAACGTCCTCGACGCCGTTCATCGCCGCGACGGCACGTTCCGCCGCGCGCATGGTGGTCTCGGGGGTCGCGCCCATGATAAGGAGATTGCCGCCGCCAACCGCCTTTTTGGTGAGCCCCGTCGTCGCCTCGCAAAGAAATTCGCCGTCCATGACCGGAATGCGCCAGAAATGCCGGTCGCCGAACTTCTTCGATACCTGCCAGCCATCGCCGAAATAGCGGATCGAATCGCCTACAAGCAATCTGTCGGCGCCATCGAGATCGGCGAAACAGGCGGAACCGGGCGATGTCAGGACGCACTGGCCGACGCGGTTGACGAGCTGGGCCTGCAGCGTGTCAGTCGACATGGAAAAAACGAGGACGCGAACGCCGGGGCGCCCGTCCGGCGTGCTTTTGCCAGGGCGTTCGCAGTCAATTCCCGCTTCGGCGCCGCAGCCGATGACGGAGGTCGCAAATCCGGTCATGGTGGCGGCCGCCTGCCGTGCCCAGCGGCGATTGGGCGCGGTGATCAGCACCGCCGTGCCGCGCATGGGGAAGGCTTCGGCGAAGGAATCGTCGATCCGGACGCCGTTTTTTTTCATCGGGCGCATGCGACCTCCCGGAACGTCCCGGCACGCGGAAGGAGATTCTCCTCGACCGCGAACAGATCGCGGGAATTGCCAAAATGATGGTCGTAATAGCCGGCAAGGCGGCGGTCGATCGCCTTGTCATAGCCCGGATTGACCTTGAGCGCCTTGCCCCAGCGATAGTGGGTGACGCGTCCGTCGCGCACGACGAGATCGCCATCCTTGAACACGAGATGGGCAAATCGAAACATGTTCGCCAAATCCTTGCCGGGCGAATAGACGGCGATATCGGCTAACCCGCCGTCGCCAAGATGGCCGCGATCTTTTAGGCCGAGCAGCTTCGCGGGCGCGGCACGCGTCATGATGGCGATTTCGTTGAGATTGTATTCGCGCGCGATCGACGGCAGCGTCGTCATGGCGACGGCGTCTTGCGGCAGCCGCGCGATGGCCTCGGCGCGGGCGTCGCGGCCCATGATCAGCGCAAAAATTTCCGGATAGGTCGTGAAGGGCGCGCCATTGGGATGATCGGTCGTGAAAAAAACCCGCCATGGATCGTCGATCAGCAAGAACAATTCCAGGCCGCAGGCCCATTGCACGGCATTGGCGAAATCGTTCTCGCGATAGAGGTAGGGAACAATGCCGGCGCCGTTGCTGTCGCCGTCGTGGATCACGGATTTTTTTGGCCGCGCCATTTGGGCGCCATTGAACTGGCGCAGCACGTCGGCCGAAACGGTGACCGTTTGCCCGAACATGACTTGGCCAACATCGACGGTGACATTCGGCGCGGCGTTGACGGCCGCGGCGAGCTCGGCGGCGGCAGAGGAAAAGCCCCGGTCGCCCTCACTGCCATAAGAGTAGAATTGCAAATGAGCGAGGTGCAAGCGTTCGCCCCGCGCGGCACCGATCGTCGCAAGGGCAGTCGCGACATTGCCCGGAATGCCGAGATTGTTGGCGTGCAAATGCAATGGATGCGGGATCCTGAGATCCTCCACCGCCTGCTGCAGGGCCTCGACAATCCCGCGTGACGTTAGGCCGTAGAACGGCACGACATCGTCGAGGCTAAAACTCCGCTCATTGTATTTGAACGCCGCCGCCCCGCCCGCATTGATGCATTTGATGCCGAGGCCATTGCTCGCCGTCACGGCCGATGCGACGTAATCGGCCGCCGCCGCCGGTCCTTCACCATCGCGCAGCAAAGACAACAAGAAATCGTCATTGCCGAGGACGGTCAGCATCCCTTTGTCGATGATTGGAATATCGGAGAGTTCGAGATGTGCCTGGAGCGCCTGATGCGGCACGATGGCCGGCTCGATCACCGTGGTGAAGCCCATGGAGGCATAGATGGCGCCGGTTTCGAACGTCGACCATTTGGCGGTGCAAAGCGTCAATCCGGGAGGGTTTGGCACGCTGTTCTGGTGTTTTTCGGGAAGCAGCAGGCGCGCGGTATTCACATTGCCGCCCGCGATATGGGAATGAATATCGATGGCGCCCGCCATCACGATCTTGCCTGAGACATCGTGCACTTCGTCCGGCTGCCTGCCCGGCCACGCCGCCGCAATGCGCCCGTCTTCGATCCAAAGGTCGGCGATTTCGTCGCGTTCATTGGCCGGATCGACGATGCGGCCACCTTTCAGGAGAGTCAGCATTTAGCGTCTCCCCCGAGGTGCTTCGCGATTTCGCCGACGACGGATTGGACCGAAGGTGCCTGGCTTGGCCTCGAAGCTTTTCGGGAGACAATCGATCCGGTCTCCCGCGCGAATTCCGCCGCGTCATGATCGATCCCAGGACAGCCGATTTCGATGCGCACCTCTGGCTCTCGCGCGAACGCCGTTTGCGGGGAGGCGAGCGCGACGAGCGGAATATTTTTCTTCCATTGCGGCGCTTCGCGCCCGTAGGCGGATATCCACAAGGCAGCATCGGCCTCGCCGCTCTCGACCATGCGCGTTGCGTCGAACCGCCATGTGTCATGCTCGGGATAGCCGCGGCCGAAGGATGTCCGCATCGGGAAGCCGGTCATCCACCCCGATGTCTGGACGACGCCGGACGCATTGGAATCGTAGCCGAGAGGCAGCCCGGAAAAGCGGGTCGCGCTATTGAGATCGCGGATCAGGCCATGCAGCATTTCGATCGACAGGCTATCGAGCGAATCGCCGCCCCAGACCGCGACGCCAAAACGCGCATGTTTAAGAACTTCCACAAATTCGTCGAGCTTGCGCCGCGCGCTTTTGGCACATCTTACCGGCCTGCCGGCGGCGCGCGCACGCAAGGCGGCGAGCGTCGTGTGCAGATTCGAGGAGTCAAGGGTTTCGATCGGCGGCCCGTCCGCCTTTGCGCCGCGTCCCGGCGCGACCCGCAACAGCTTGCGTGGTTCGCGGGCAAGATCGAAAGGCGGGATTTCGGCCGGCGACAGACGCTCCATCATCGCCGGCCAGATTTTGGTCAAATCCTTGCCGATGAAGAGCAAGACATCGGCGCGCAGGCGCGCCTCGTTCGGCGTCGTGAACATCAGGCCGGCCTGGCGCATGACGTCGAGGTCCGCGAAAACCCGCTCGGAATCCATGTGATCATAGGCGCCGCGAAGCCTTTCGGCGAGCAGAATTGAAGCGCGGGCGCCCGCGACATCGGTGCCAAGGCCGGCGATGACAGACATTCGCGCAGCCGACAATATCTCCGCCGCGCGCCCGGCCGCCGCCGCAAGCAACGCAGGCTTGCCGTTTATCCGGGCCTCATGCATGGCTCATCGCGGCCTCTCCTCCCGGTCGCCGTGGCATGGCTTGTTGTTCTCGCCGATTAATGCGCGTTTCCCGGGCCGCGGGCGCTGCCGGCATCGATGCAAGCTCACGGCTACGTCATGTCACCGATCCGTGCAAGACGGCGATTAATTTTTTTGGCGGCGTCTGTCGCCGCGAGGAGATTCTACCGGTAATGGCAGAGGTCGCATCAATGACCGTTGACGCAGATGCAATAATATGCCGTTACCCCTTTTTGGAGG
>JBAUNU010000055.1:0-13443 GCA_049579405.1 Methylocella sp. | reverse complement strand
GCTCGATGCCGCGCAAGACCGCGGCCTCGCGATCCATGGCTTCGACCGCGCGGGCGTAGGCGGCATTGACCCAGCTCAATTTGCCGCCGCCGTCGCGCACCCACGCCGGGTAGGGAACAGCATCGAGCAGTGCCCGCAAGGCGTGCAGTTGCTCGATCGTGGCCGCCTGCAACTCCTGGAGGCGGGCGGCATCGAGACGATCGCCCGAGACATCCCTGATCCGCAGCACGGCAAGGCCGCCAACCGGGCGCCCCTCGATTTCGAGATGCCGCCCGTCCAAGCTCGCGACGGTGGCGCGGAACGATTCGCCCCGTGCGCGCAACCGCGCGACGGAGTTGTCGAGGGTTTGCGCCGTCCCTGGCGGCAGCCAGGACCCGAAGGCAAGTACGCGGCGGGGATTCGACCGGTCCCCGGCAAGCCGAAGCTTCCCTTCGATATCGGGGTCCTCGCCCGGCCCTCCCCAGGCAACGACGATCTGGGTTTCGGCGCCAAGAAAAAGCTCGGCGCGGTCGAGCTTCGCGCGTAACGCCGAAAGCTCAAGATGATGGGTTGCATCTTGGTCCATCCAGCGCCGCCGCCGGGATAGATAAAGCAGCGCGGCGAACACCGGAACGGCGGCGAGACCGGCGATCACCGACAGTTCCGCCGCGCTGGCATGGCCGCGCAAACTCGCGGCGACTCCCCTTTGATCGGCAACTTCCCCCACCCCCGGCGAGGCCGCCAGGAGGAGAGCGCAGGTCCCGGCGCAAAGCCCGGCATAGCGCGCGAATTTCATTTTCCGCCGACGCCAGCAGCCCCCCATCCAACCCTCCCAGCACGGCCAAACCGGGCCTGTTACCGCGCGAATCGGCCAACTTTATGCAATTCTTGCCATAATTGTGAAACCGGCCAGGATAGGGCTGCCGCGCGCATTGCGCGAGACGCTCCTTCCACGGCGATCCGCCTCATCGTGGGCAAATTTTCTTGCGCGAAGCAGGTTTTGCGGACAATCCGCGGAAGCGCGGCGTTCATCCGGCGGCCGAAGGACTCGTTTTGTTCTTGTTGCCGGACGCGATCGCGCGGCGCACTTCGATCGTGACATGCGAGAGCATCCGGAAACGGCTGAGCTTCGAGCGGTAAAATTCCGCATCGCGGGGTTTTGCCGTCATGATCGAGACGATCGCGCCGAGATGGCCGGGGCCGAGCCGCCAGACATGGAGATCCGCCAGGCGGTCGCCATCGCTCTCGATGGTGCGCCGCAGCTCTTCGGCCATTGCCTTATCGGGGTCCATATCCAGGAGCACTCCGCCGGTGTCGCGGATCAGGCCATAGGCCCAATTGGCGATGACCAAGGCCCCAGCGATGCCCATGATCGGGTCCATCCAGACGAGGCCAAAAAAGCGCCCGAGGAGCAGCCCGCATATCGCGAGCACCGAGACCCCCGCATCCGCCGCCACATGCACGAAAGCCGCGCGCATGTTGTTATCTCGGCCAGCGGCAGTGGCGGGCATAGCGCCGCCATGTCCGTCTTCAACGAAATCGAGCTCGTAAACATCGGCGTGATCAAGGCCCGCGAGCCGCAAGCGGGCCTTGAACGCATGCGGCTCGGGAATTTCTTCCACCGATTCGAGGAAAGCCCCGCGATCGGCGAAGCGAAAATTCTGCCGCGCGCCGCCGGGCCGTTCGGTTTCGATCGACGCGGCTCTATCGCCAAGCATGGACGCAAGTTTGAGATCGTCCTCGCGGCGAAGCCGGAAACGCGGCGGCACGCCATCCTCGAATACTTCTAGCAAGAGAATTCCCCGGCCGGTGTCGATGCGGTGGGGCTCGTCATGGGCATGCGCGTCGTGGCCCCCGTGATGTCCAACCCCGCGGCCATGAGCATGGCGATGATGATCGCCGCCGCCCGCGCTTAGGAGCCAGGCGGTGGCAATGTTCACGATGAGACCGCCGGCCGCGATCATAATCGCCTCGTCGAAATGGATCGCCACCGGCGACAAAAGACGTACCGCCGCCTCATAGCCGATAATCAAGGCGATGATCGCAAGGACGAGGGCGCTCGTAAAACCGGCGAGATCGCCGAGTTTTCCGGTGCCGAACACGAAGCGGGGATCGTTCGCGTGCGTGCGCGCATAGGAATAAGCGACGGCCGCGATCAAGAGCGCCAAGGCGTGGGTTGCCATATGAAAGCCATCGGCGACCACGGCGAGCGAACCAAACAGGGTGCCGCCCGCGATTTCCGCGACCATCATAAATCCAGCGAGCGAAATCGCGGCCCAAGTCCTGCGCTCGTTCGCCGCATGGCCGGCGCCAAGAAAAATATGGCTGTGTTCGCCTAAAGGCATGGCGTGCTGGTCGTTCATCCTCCCTCCCGCATGGCCAGACTTCATCTAAAATAGCTATGCACGACCTCGATCAGTTGCGCCGCCGCCTCGGCATCGAGCGCCTCCGGATTCTTGGCCGGATCGACCAAATGGGTGCGGATGTGATCCTCGACCACCTCCACTAGCAGGCTGTTGATGGCGCCACGGCATCCGGCGATCTGATGCATGATCTGCGCGCAGCCTGCCTCGCCATCGAGCGCGCGCTCGATGGCTTCGACCTGGCCTCGAATGCGGCGCACCCGGTTCAGAAGCTTCTGCTTGTCCCGAATGACGTGGCCCATGGCTGGCTTATTTTGCAGGACCGGATTGGAATAGGCGGGTATACTATATGCCGCGGCAAGAAAGTCAATGTGATGTCCGGGCTCCGGTTTTTTTCCGCCGGGAGAGGGTTGCGCGCGTAACCACACGGCTCTTGCGGCCTCCTTCACTCAAGCTCCCGTCTCATGCCCGGAGAGCGCGCCTTTAGCAGGGGACAGGCCAGAACCGGGAGGCAAGCTTGTGCCGGGGTGTGGCCGCACGCGGATCAAATTAACTGATCCGCCGCTCACCCTAACGCGCACGTCAGGAGCTTTGGGTCAGGCCGGAGACGGCGGCGATCAGGATCGCGCCAAGCACAAATCCCACGATGCCGATCGCGGAAAAGATAAAACTCTGCCAGCCGGTCAGGCGTTTGCGTTCGGAATCGTCGAAGAACGCGGTGAACTCCTTATTGATCTCGATCACCGGCAACAGCCGGGAGAGGCTGGCGCCGAAGCACCAGACAAATCCATGTTTCTCGTCACGCACCCCTTTCACGGACTCCTTCAAATAGAGAGCCCCGAAAACCGTGATGACGATCACCCAAATGAGAACGCGGAAGGTGTAGGTGCCGATACCGAAACCGGCGACATACTGAAGGAATCCCGACCAAACGTAGGCCAATCCCTTTTCCGTCTCGCGTTCCCGCACGCGGCCGAGGTAGCGGATCTCGTTGGCGGCGTCGCGGTCGCCCGCGCTCGTCAATGCGGCGGCGAGCTGCGCGTAGGGGGCAGGGCTGTACTTACTATCGCGCCTCGCCCAATTTTTGTCCCACCAGTCCATTCCCCGCGCGCGCATCTCTGGTTCGGTTTCTCCTTTAAATCCGCCGAGATGGTTGAAGCTGAACCCATCGAGATGGAGGTGCTTCCGGGCTGGCCAGGCATCCTTGGCATCCATCAGATCAGCCGATGCGCGTGTTGCGCAGGTTCAGTGCGCCGGGTTTCCGAATGTTCCCTTTCCAAACGGTGGGCTTGCCTGGCTCGCCGAGCACCAGGTCCGCGGCAATCGACGCGCCCGAGAGATCGAGACCATTCAGGGTGGCGCCCCGCAGATCCAGACTGCCGCCGACATGTGCGAAGACCATGTCGACCAAATGGGCGTAGTTGGCATCGCGCATGACCAGATGGCCACCGGCCTGCAGGGAGTCGGCGTCCAGCCTGTCGCTAAAGCTGGCGCCCTTCATGGAGAACTGTCCCGTAATCTTCGCGAAGCGCAGAACCACATCCTTGAAGCTGGCCTTGTTCTCGGCTCTGGAATACATGAGCAGAGAGCCCCCAACCTGCAGGGAGTGGGCGTTGAGCGTGCCCTCGAAACTGGCGCCGACCATGGAAACCTGGCCCGTAATCTTCGCGCCGTTCAGAACCACGTCCCTGAAGCTGGCCTTGTTCTGGCCTTCGGATCGCATGTACAGAGCGCCTCCGGCCTGCAGGGAGTCGGCGTCGAGCTTGCACTCCAAGCTGGCGCCGGTCATGTCGACGTCGCCATCGATTTTAGCGCCGTTGAGACTCATGGCACTCTTGAAGACCACGCCGTTGCGCAGGAACAGATCGCTCTCGGCATGCAGACTGTCGGCGTCGAAGGGGCCGTTCATCAGCGAGCCTTCGAGCAAGATCAAGCTGTCTGTCCGCGCGTGGCCCAACTTAATCGCGCCTTCGATCCGGCTTCCGACAATCGCGATTGGCCGAATGAGCTTCGCGTTTTTAAGATCGATATCCCCCACAATCCGGGCGCCGGTGATCTGGACTCCCGCGAACGGCACTAGCTCCCGCCAAGGCGCTCGCGTCAACAAATCCTACAGAAAGCGATTAGATATCGGGCGGCAGTCGGGCCGTCGGCGGTTGTCTTTCTCCCTCTTGAGATCGAGCGTGCCGCAGTGTTCATTGAAATCGGCCACCTTGCCATGCCTGATCTGGGACCACGCCCAGCCCTCGGGGGTGTTAGCGTCGTCGTAGGGCGCTTGCGCCAACGCCAGGTCGAGCGCGCCCAGCCAAAGCCCCCACGCACCCAAAAGCGCCAGCGGGCGAGGTGGCAAGGTAAGAAGCGGGTTCCGCGCCGGCACGATTGCTCCCTCCCCGATGGAGCGCGGCTAAATTGTTAGCCCATGCCCGGTCATGGAACAAATATGCGAGACCGGCCCGGGCGCCGCGAAGGGCGGCAGCCTTCGCGACTCATGCTATAAACGCGCTTTGCGGCGGGGATATGCCGCCCCACGTCAAGGGTGCATCATGCCGCAAACAAAATTTTGGGCGGAGATGACCTGGACCGATTTTCAGGCTTGCGACATGGCGCGCACCATCGCGGTCCTGCCGGTGGCCGCGACCGAGCAGCATGGCCCGCATCTGCCGCTCGGCACCGATACATTCATCATGGAAGGCTATATCGCAAAAGTCGTCGAGCGCCTGCCGGACGAACTCGCCGTTTTGTTCCTGCCCGTGCAAAACTGCGGGCTTTCGATCGAGCACGCGGATTTTCCCGGCACGCTTAGTTTTCCGGCCGAGCCTCTCATCGCCACCTGGACAAAACTTTGCGAATGCGTGCATCGCACCGGCTGCCGCAAGCTGGTTCTTTTGAACTCGCATGGCGGCAATAGCGCGATCCTCGACATCATCGCGCACGATCTTCGCGCGCGCCTCGGCATGCTCGTCGTCCTGGCCTCCTGGCGGCGTTTTGGCGGGCCGGACGGACTCTTTTCCGCGCATGAGCAAGCGCATGGCGTCCATGCCGGCGAGATCGAGACATCGCTGATGCTAAATTTTCGGCCGGACCTTGTGCGCGAGGAAGAAGCGGCCGATTTTCAATCCCGCAGCGCCGCGATGGAACGCGAGTTCAATTGGCTGCGCGCCGGCCGCCCAACCGGATTTGGCTGGATGAGCCAGGACCTTTCCGCCTCCGGCGCCATGGGCAATGCGGCGGCGGCCAACGCCCGCAAGGGCAAGGCCTGTGCCGGCCATGGCGCCACGGCCTTCATCGAATTGCTGCACGATATCGATGGCTTCGATCTTACAAGACTGAAGGACGGGCCGCTGTCTTAAAGGCTCTGCGATTGCGCATAAGGCGGCGGCGCTTATTCGGCGCGCCACGGAAAGGTCCAGGTCTCGGTGAGCGCCCGCGTGCCGGTCCGCAAAAAGGCGCGCAAATCCGCCGACTGGCCGGGATCGAGCTGCACGTCGATGACCGCGCGAAACCCTTTGGTATGGGTGTTCGGAACGATGAGGGAGCGCACGATTTTGCCTTGGCTCGCCGAGGGAACGACCTCGACCAATTGCGGATCCGCGGCGTAATAGGCGAGGTCCCCGCCGGTGAAATCGATAATGAACCGGCGCGAACCAGGCCCCGGCGGTTCGGCCAGGCCGAGCGCGGCGGCCGCCGCCATCTGATAGGTGTTCAGCGTCCGCCCATTGGGCGAGAGCTGGGCCGGATTGAGACTGGCGGCGATGCGGTAGGCATAGCTGAAGGGTTTTCCCGGCTCCGGCGGATCCTTGGGCACGAACGAGGCGACGATATTGTCATTGGTCTCGTGTTCGGTTGGAAGTTCGACGAGCTCGACCCGGCCTTCGCCCCAACTCTCCCGCGGCTCGACGAAATAACTCGGCCGCATCTCATAGCCGAGATCGAGATCCTGATAATGGTCGAAGTCGCGGTCCCGTTGCAAAAGGCCAAAACCGCGAAGATCCCGGTCGAGAAAGGCGGAGACTGCCGGCGCCGCCGGGTTGCGCAGGGGGCGCCAGATCCATTCGCCGGTACCCGAATGGATCAGGAGCCCATCCGAATCATGCAGCTCGCGGCGGAAATCCTCGTTGAAACGATGGTCGTCCTCGCCGATGAAGAACATCGAAGTGAGGGGCGCCAGACCGAACTTGACCTTCGGTTTGCGTGGAAACAGCGCCGCCGAGATTTCGATCGTGGTCTCGATTCCAGGATAGAGCTCGAAACGATAGGCGCCGGTCGCCGACGGGCTGTCGAGCAGCGCATAGATCATCGTCTGATCGGCGTTTGGCTCGGGCGTCTCGATCCAGAATTCGCGAAAAAACGGAAATTCCTCGTTGCTGGTCCCCGCCTCGACCGCGAGCGCGCGCGCCGACAGTCCATAGCGCTGGTCGCGGCCAAGAAAGCGAAAATAGCTGGCGCCCAAAAAGGCAATGACCTCGTCGAAGACCTTGGGACTGTTCAAGGGGTAATGCAGGCGAAAACCGGCGAAGCCGAGGTTAACCGGCAAGGGCTTCTCGATCTTGGTGCGGCCGTAATCGAAAAGATTGGCGGCATATGGAATCGGCGTTGGAATGCCGTCGCGGAGCGTGTTGATGGTCACCGCACGCCGGTAGAGATGCCCGAGGTGGAACAATTGCAGGCGAAACCGGCTCCCGTTGGCGGCGAGAAACGCTTTGTCCGGACGGAATCTGATGTCGCGCCAGGCATCGAAGTCGAGTTTGTCGAGCGCTTCGGGAAGCGCCGGCGGGGCGGTGTCGAAATCCGCCGTGGCCAGGTCGCGGGCGCGGCGCACGACATCGTCGAAGTCGAATTTCGGCGGCGCCTGCGGCGGCTTTTCGGGTTGGGCCCGCGCGGACCGAAAAGTTGATGGCAGAGCGCCCGAGATAACGAGATATTTGACCAGCGTGCGGCGATCAAGGTCGGTCATGGGCTTCAGGACAAGGAGGGTCATGCGCCGTCAATTTGGCGGGGAACGTGATTGACGAGGTACTTATCTTTTTGTCCACCGGCAAGCGGAAGGCTTCGCTTTTTTGGTCTGAAGAAGAATAAGCGTCCGATCGGTGGTCGCGCATCAGCCTCGCGACGGCGGCTGCCATAACCGAAGCTTTGGTCAGTTGCGGATATGTGGCCGTGATCGACACGGCAGAGAAATCAAACTGACCCCACACCCCAAAATCATTTTGCTTGTCAAAGCCTTCAAATTGATCTAATTAAATGGCCCCCCTCGTACGAATGAACATATTTTGGCGCTGCTCGCGCGCGCCGTTATAGAGCGTTATCGTCGGCCATTGCAGGCCCAGGTTGCGCCAGACGCCCCCCTTTACCGCGCGGCCAGATCCGCGCCACCCTTCCAAGGACTTCATCCCAATGCAGGAAATTAAACTGCAGGACTTGAAGCTCAAGTCGCCGACCGAACTGCTCGCCTTCGCGGAGAAACATGAAGTCGAGAACGCTTCGATCATGCGCAAGCAAGAGCTGATGTTTGCGATTCTCAAGCAATTGGCGAGCCGCGACATCGAGATCGTTGGCGAAGGCGTCATCGAGGTCTTGCAAGACGGCTTCGGCTTCCTGCGGTCTCCCGACGCCAATTATCTGGCTGGACCCGACGATATATATGTATCTCCGTCCCAGATTCGCCGGTTTGGGTTGCGCACGGGCGATACGGTGGAAGGCTTGATCCGGGGTCCCAAGGAAGGCGAGCGGTATTTCGCGCTGCTCAAGGTCAATACGATCAATTTCGAGGACCCGGAAAAAATCCGTCACAAGGTTCACTTCGACAATCTGACACCGCTTTATCCCGACGAGCGGCTGAAGCTCGAGATTGACGATTCCACCAAGAAGGATTTGTCGGCGCGGGTCATCGATATCGTGGCGCCGATCGGCAAGGGCCAGCGCGCCTTGATCGTCTCGCCGCCGCGCACCGGCAAGACGGTGCTTTTACAAAATATCGCGCAATCGGTCACCGCCAATCACCCGGAATGCTATCTCATCGTACTGTTGATCGACGAGCGGCCGGAAGAGGTCACCGACATGCAAAGGTCGGTCAGCGGCGAGGTGGTGTCCTCGACCTTCGACGAGCCTGCGGTACGCCATGTCCAGGTCGCCGAAATGGTCATCGAGAAGGCCAAGCGCCTCGTCGAACATGGCCGCGACGTGGTGATCCTCCTCGACTCCATTACGAGACTTGGCCGCGCTTACAACACGGTCGTGCCATCCTCGGGCAAGGTGCTCACCGGCGGCGTCGACGCCAACGCCCTGCAGCGCCCCAAGCGGTTCTTCGGCGCCGCGCGCAATATCGAGGAGGGCGGCTCGCTGACGATCATCGCGACCGCGCTGATCGATACCGGCTCGCGCATGGACGAAGTGATTTTCGAGGAATTCAAGGGCACCGGCAATTCGGAAATCATTCTCGACCGCAAGGTCGCCGACAAACGGACTTACCCGGCGATCGACATCACCCGCTCAGGCACCCGCAAGGAGGAATTGCTGGTGTCCCCCGAGATCTTGAAGAAAATGTATGTGCTGCGGCGTATTCTCAATCCGATGGGCACGATCGATGGAATCGAATTTCTGCTCGGCAAGTTGCGGGAGACGACGAAGGGCAACGCAACCTTCTTTGAATCCATGAACACGTGATCAGACCGCGTCGCACGCCAAGGAATTCGCGCCCGCGGGCCGCCCCGTGACGGAATTGTTGTGCAGGCGGCGCTCCCAATCGAGCGCTTGACCAACGATGGTTGGAAGATCGTCGTATTTTGGCGTCCAGCCGAGCGCGGCCTTGATGCGCTTCGTGCCCGCGACGAGCGACGCCGGATCGCCACGACGGCGACCGGAAATCCGCACCTTGAAATCGGCGCCGGACACTAGCTTGACGGCATCGACGACTTCGAACACCGAGACGCCACGGCCATAGCCGCAATTGCAAACGAGACTTTCTCCGCCCTTGCGCAAGTGGTCGAGCGCCATGAGATGGGCCGCGACCAGATCGCTGACCTGGATATAATCGCGGACACAGGTGCCATCCCCGGTTGGATAATCGGTGCCGAAGACTTCGAGACAAGGGCGTAATCCGAGCGCCGCCTGCACCGCGACCTTGATAAGATGCGTCGCTTGCGGCGTCGATTGGCCAAGACGGCCTTTTGGATCGGCGCCGGCGACATTAAAATAACGTAAAATCGCGAATTTTAGATCGTGCGCCTTGGCGGCGTCCTCGAGCATCCATTCGGCCATCAGCTTGGAGCGCCCATATGGGTTTATCGGGGCAAGCGGAACGGTTTCGTCGATCGGGGTGACCCCGGGCTCGCCATAAACCGCCGCGGTCGAGGAAAAGATAAAATGTTTGATTTTTGCGCGCACTGCGCAATCAATTAGGGAGCGCGCCTTCGTGGCGTTGTCGCGATAGTAGCGCAACGGATCGCCGATCGATTCGGGCACCACGATCTTGGCCGCGAAATGGGCGATGGCGTCGATTTCATGCCCGCCGAGAATGTCGTCCAAGAGCGTCGCGTCGCCGACATCGCCGACAATGAGTTTGGCAGTCTTCGGCACCGCCCAACGAAATCCTGTCGAAAGATCATCGAGAACGACAACGCTTTCGCCAGCGTCGAGGAAGGCCAACACCATGTGGCCGCCGATATAACCTGCCCCGCCAGTTACGAGAACCGTCATGCCGTCACCTGAACTCGAAATCGTCTCGCGATTCTAGCGCAACTTGGTGCAAAGTTGCTTTCCGATCGCATTAAAATGCGTGTGTTTTTATGGCGCGATCCTTGCGGCTGCACAAAAAGTCAGGCCGCCGCCACCTGATATAGTTCCATATGGCGAAGCTTCCACGACGGCACGTATCGTTGAATGGAACAACCTTGTCATCTCCTAGCGGCTTCACAAATGGCTGCATTATCCGCCAATCCGTTCCCACATACGCAACATTGCCCTTATCGTACTTGCTAAAGAGCCCGGACTTAGCGCGGTGTAGCCGAAAAGGACTTTCAACCGGTTTCATCGAAGCTCCCCGTGATTCCTTCCCGAACCTGACCAAAAAGGCGGCGGTCTCGCCCACATACCATCTATTGCCTTTGATAGGCCGGCCGACGATGGCTGTTCGGTATCCACGTATGCCTAAGGCAGCAATTCAAGCAATGGGTCGTCGTAATTAATCGGGCAAGTTTTGCATAACCTGGGAACGCAACCTGAAAAAATCCGGCAAGATCGCCATTTCGTAGCTTTTGGCCGCCGCATCGCCAAAATCCGCGGCGCCGATCAACATCTTCGCGCGCCACGTCTCATTTCACGTGAAACATAATTGTAAGGGCCGCCCGCCGGGAACAAGTATCGACGTGTGGGTTGGCGTCGGCTTCGTCAAATGGGCCGCGGACGCGGCACCGGTTGATCGCATGGCTAACCTGGGTCACGAAACAAATTGACAATCGGATAGCGCCTGTCGCGGCCAAAATTCTTCCTCGTCACCTTGACGCCCGGGGCGGACTGGCGCCGCTTGTATTCGGCGAGATAAAGAAGTCTCTCGATTTTTTTCACGGTTTTTAGATCGTGGCCCAGGGCCACGACATCGGCAATCCGCATTTCTTTTTCGACAAGCCCTTCGAGGATTGCATCCAGCACCTCATAGGGCGGCAGCGAGTCTTGATCCTTCTGATTTTCCCGTAATTCCGCGGACGGCGGTTTGGCGAGAACGTTTCGCGCGATCACCTCGCCGTCTGGTCCAAGCGCGCCCTTGGGCTTCCAGCGGTTGCGCAATTCGGCGAGGCGAAAAACCTCCATCTTGTAAAGGTCCTTGATCGGATTGAAACCGCCGTTCATATCGCCATAGATCGTCGCGTAGCCGACCGACATTTCCGACTTGTTGCCGGTTGTCATGAGCATCAAGCCGAATTTGTTGGAAATCGCCATCAGCACGGTGCCACGCGCGCGGCTTTGGATATTTTCCTCCGTGGTGCCAGCGCGCATTCCCTTAAAGAGCGGGGCAAGGAGCTTTTCAAAACCTTCGACCGCGGGCGCGATCGGCAAGATATCGTAGTGAACGCCAAGCGCGCGGGCACAGTGCCCAGCATCGTTTAAGGATTCGTTCGAGGTAAAGCGATAGGGCAGCATGACGCAATGGACGCGCTCGGGTCCAAGCGCATCAGCCGCCATCGCCGCGCACAATGCGGAGTCGATTCCCCCCGAGAGCCCCATGATGACGCCAGGAAAACCATTCTTATTCACATAATCGCGAAGGCCGAGGACACAGGCGGCGTAATCGGCTTCGTCGCCCTCCTCGATGTCGCAAAACGGTCCCTCGACACAAACAAAACCCTTTGTTCCACGCTCCCAAACCGTGTTCGCGACCACGGCCGAAAAAGCCGGAAGCTGGAATGCCCGCGAGCCATCGGCATTGAGGCCGAAGGACGCGCCATCGAAGACCAGCTCGTCCTGGCCGCCGAACTGATTGAGATAGACGATCGGCAATTTGCTCTCGGCAACCCGCGCGGCGGCGACCGAAAGCCGCTCGTCGGTCTTGCCGCGCCAGTAGGGTGAACCGTTGGGGACCAGAAGAATTTCGCCGCCCGCGGCGGCGAGGCATGCGACCGGGTCCGGTCCCCAAATATCCTCGCAGATGGGAACGCCGAGGCGCACGCCCTTGAAGAAGACAGGCCCCGGCTTCGGCCCCGGAGTGAACACGCGCTTTTCGTCGAACACCCCATAATTCGGCAGATCGGCCTTGAAACGGATCGCCTCGATGCGGCCTTTGTCCAGAAGGGCATACGCGTTGTAGCAATGCCCATTTTCTCCCCACGGCAGCCCAACGAGAATCGCCGGTCCACCGTCGCCGGTTCCGGCCGCGACCTCCTCGCAGGCGGCGCGGCAGGCCTCCAGAAACGCCGGCTTCAAGACGAGGTCCTCGGGCGGATAGCCCGATATGAAGAGTTCGGAGAACATCACCAGATCGGCGCCGAATGCGGCCGCCTCGGCACGGGCGGCGCGTATGCGCGCAAGGTTTCCTGCTATATCGCCGACCGTGCAATCGATCTGCGCGAGGCCAATGACGATACGGGTCGCGGGGGCGGTCTGGCTCGTCGTCATCAAGGGACCTCGTCCGGCGGTCCCGTCCGCCGTCAGGCTTCACTCCGCGGCATCGGCGCGGCCGCGTTCGATCCGTTCCGCCTTGAGCAGCTCGGCGACGAGAAAGGCCACTTCGATCGCCTGCTCGGCATTGAGCCTTGGATCGCAATAAGTATGGTAACGGTCATGCAGGTCCGCCTCAGAGATGGCCCGCGCGCCGCCGGTGCATTCGGTGACATTCTTTCCGGTCATTTCGAGATGCACGCCGCCGGCGTAAGTGCCCTCCGCCCGGTGGATCGAAAAAAACGTGCGGATCTCGCCCATGATCTTGTCGAACGGCCGCGTTTTGTAGCCACCTGCCGCCTTGACCGTATTGCCGTGCATCGGATCGCAGGACCAAACGACGCCCCGCCCTTCCCTTTTCACGGCGCGGATCAGGCCCGCCAGACGCTCGGCCGCCCGGTCGGCGCCAAACCGGCAAATCAAGGTGAGACGGCCGGGTTCGTTCGCCGGATTGAGAATGTCGATGAGCCGCAGCAGCTCGTCTTGCGAAAGCGTGGGGCCGCATTTGAGCCCAAGAGGATTTTTGACGCCGCGCGCATATTCCACATGAGCATGGCCCGGATGGCGGGTGCGGTCGCCGATCCAGACCATATGACCCGAGGTCGCATAATGATCGCCAGTCGTCGAATCGATGCGGGTCAACGCTTCTTCATAGCCGAGCAGCAAAGCCTCGTGCGAGGTATAAAAATCGGTCTGGCGCAATTCCTGATGCGCCTCGGGATCAAGGCCAATTGCGCGCATAAACCTTAGCGTCTCCGTGATCCGGTCCGCGAGCTCCTGATAGCGGGCGGACTGCGGGCTGTCCTTGATGAAGCCGAGCATCCAGCCATGCGCGTTTTCGAGATTGGCATAGCCGCCCGTGGCAAAAGCGCGAAGCAAGTTCAAGGTTGCCGCCGACTGCCGGTAAGCCATCAGCTGGCGGGCGGGGTCGGGTTCGCGCAAACCCGCGTCG
>JBAUNU010000054.1:0-5568 GCA_049579405.1 Methylocella sp. | reverse complement strand
CAAAAGGCTTGAACAACACGATTTTCAAACCGACATTAATCGCGACCGCGGCCAGCGCGATCAGCATCGGCGTTCGCGTGTCGCCCCGCGCTTGGAAGCTTGCCACGGCGGAGCGCATGAGAACAATCGCGACAAGCCCGAAGCCATAGGCGGTAAGCACCGCGGCGGCAGCGCTCGCCGCTTGGGGGGTGAAGGCGCCGCGCAAGAAAACCCCGCGCATGATGTCGTCCGGGATCATGATGAAGGCAACGAAGAAAGGCGCCGTTAGCGCGAGCGACAGCGCCATGGTTCGATTTTGCGCATGCAACGCGCCGCCCGGAATGCCCGCGGCGTAGAGCTTGCTCATCTCCGGCAACAGCACGGTGCCCGCCGCGATACCGATGACGCCGAGTGGCAATTGATAGATGCGGTCGGCGTAATAGATTGAGGATACGCCGCCGGTCGGGAGCATCGAAGCGATGATGGTGTCCGCGAAAAGCGCGATCTGGAGGCCGGCGGAGCCGATTACCGCCGGACCCAAGGTCACAAGGAAGCGCCTGATGTGTTTTGCCATCGCCGGGCGGGCGAAGCGCTCGAAAATTCCGGCGCGATGGGCGGCCGCTGAGGTTAGCGCCAGTTGCAGAACGCCCGACACGGTAAGGCCCCAGCTCGCCGCCAAGCCGGGATTGGGAAATAGAAACGCAACGCCGAGGAATACGATCATCGACAGATTCATTAAGACCGGCGCGAAGGCCGCGGCGGTGAAATGGCCATGCGCGTTCAACGTGCCGGATTGCAGCGTGACGAGGGTGACGAACAAAAGATAGGGAAAGGTGATCCGCGTCAGCGTGACGGTGAGCGCGAATTTTTGCGGATCCGCGCGGAACCCCGGCGCCAGAACGTCGATGAGATAGGGGGCGAAGGCGAAGGCGAGTGCGACGACGAGAATCTGGGAGGCGAGCAGGCCCAAAAAAATCTGGCCAGAAAAAAGCCGCGCGCTGGCGAGACCTTCAGTTTGAAGGACGCGAGCATAGCTCGGAACATAGGCGGAATTGAAAGCACCCTCGCCAAAAATGGTGCGAAAATGGTTGGGCAGGCGCTGCGCCACGACGAAAGCGTCGTTGAGTAGGCCCGCGCCGAGGACCGCGGCAAGCAGGACATCACGCGCAAAACCGGCGCCGCGCGAGAGCAAGGTCAAGCCGCCGACGGAAACCAGGCTTTTGTACATCGATGTTTTCTATTTACTCGGAACGGGAGCGGGCCAAGTGATCATTCCCGACCGGCGAGTCGATGCCCACGCGTTCTTCGATCAGATAAAGCGGCCGCCCTTTTACTTCGGCGAAGATGCGGCCAATATATTCGCCGATGATGCCGAGCGATAGCAATTGAATTCCAGCAAAAAAGGTAATCGAAACAATCAATGAGGCATAGCCGGGAACGTCGCCGCCTAAAATGAGGGTGCGAGTCAAATAGAACGTTGCCAAGGTCAGCGCCAGCAGCGATGTGGTCAATCCGATATAGCTCCACACCTTGAGAGGCATTGTCGAAAAGGACATGAGACCGTCGACCGCCAAATGCGTCAATTTACGATAGCTGAATTTCGACACGCCGTGGACACGCGCCTCGACTTCGAACGGCACGCCGATCGATTTGAAGCCAATCCAGGCATAAAGGCCTTTGGAGAAGCGCGCGTGCTCGCGCATGGCGCGAAGCGCCGCGACGGCCCGCGCATCGAGCAGCCGGAAATCGCTGGCACCCTCCGGAAGCCTCGTGTCTCCGACCGAGCCGAAGAGCTTGTAAAAACGCTGTGTCAAAATCCGCCGCAAGGGGCTGCGCGCGCTTCGAACGACGCGCTGGCCGAAGACATTCTTGTAGCCCTCGCGCCAGCGCGCGACAAAGGTCTCGATCAGCTCGGGGGGATCTTGCAAATCGGCGTCCAAGATGACCGTCGCGGCCCCCCTTGCATGGTCAAGGCCCGCCGCAATGGCGATCTCCTTGCCGAAATTCCGGCTCAGCGAAAGCGCGCGAATGCGAGGGTCCGTGTGGTGGGCGGCCCGAAGAAGTTTAAGCGTATCGTCGGTTGAGCCGTCGTCGATAAAAATGATTTCGAACGAGGCCGCGCAACGCTCAAGTACCGGCACTAGCCTTGTTAGCAGAGCCTCTATGTTTTTGGATTCATTATAGACCGGCGTGATCACGGAAAGCCCGGCGCCGTTCGAGTTCCCCAGCCCCGCGCCGAATGTTGTCATTTTTGGAGGCCTCATGAATCGCAACCGCGGCGATGCCGGGGCTAATGGATTCCCGCTTAGGCTTTTGTATAGCATTGGGCAAGATTGCTTGCATATTTGCCTGAAGCCGGATTATCCCTCGCCGGAGCGTTCGGACATCTGGCCCTAACGAGAGGGGTTGATCATTGTGGGCACGGCCGAAGCGTATTTCTCGTTCTGCCTCTGTGCCGATGATTATGCGCTGTCGCCTGGCGTGAGTCGCGGTATTCTGGAAGCGCTTGGCGCGGGCCGGCTGAGCGCGACAAGCGTGATGACGACGCGGCCATTCTGGCCGAAGGGCGCACATGAGTTGCGCAAATTCAAGGCCAAGGCCGACATCGGACTGCATCTTAACCTCACGCTTGGCAGCCCGCTTGCAGAAATGCCGGGTTTCGCGGCCTCGAGACGCTTGCCGGAGTTAAGCCACGTGCTTAAGGCCGCGCGGAGAAACGAGTTGCCAGAAGCCGAAATCGGTCAGGAAATCTCGCGCCAGGTCGACGGTTTTTGCGAGCATTTCGGCACCGCTCCCGCTTTCGTGGATGGGCATCAGCATGTCCATCTTCTGCCGCAAATCCGGTCCCAATTGTTCGCCTGCCTCGAACAAAAAGGATTTTTGGGCAAAATCTGGCTGCGCACGAGCTCGGATCGCCCCTCGCGCATCCTGCGGCGCGGCGTGGAATTGAGAAAAGCGCTGGGGGTTGCCTGGCTCGGGAGAGGCTTTGCAAGGGAGGCTTCCGCGCGGGGGCACGTCACCAACGAGGGATTTTCCGGATTTTCGGCCTTCGATCCGGGACATGACTACGCCGCCGATTTCGCCCGCTATCTTCGCGCGCCGGGAAGGCGCCACCTTATCATGTGTCATCCGGGCTATTGCGAGCTCGTCGCGGCCGATCCGGTCACGCTCAGCCGCGAACGCGAGCTTAGCTTTCTCCTATCCCCCGCTTTCACGGCGATGCTCGCTCGCAAGCGAGCGCGGCTGGCGCGGCTTTCCGATGCCTTTGCACGGTCCGGTAAAAGCGACACAGAAACCTGGCCGCGATGAACCATCGCGTCCGAGACGGCCCATCTGATTTCCCCGGGCCGCCACCGCCTCGATCCGAACCCGTGACGGCGCGCAATGACCATCGGCCGATGCCGCATTCGGGGATGATCAAATTTACCTCGGGTACGACGACAGGACCATAAGATTTAGGTAATGGTGGGCAAACCCCAAAAGGCCATGAACGCTAAAGCTTCCGACGACGGCCGCAACTATAAGTATAATTACATGGAAAATGGATCGAGACTCTATTTTTATAAAACTATATATAGCGGACATTACAAAAACAACGCCAAACCCCAAGGGGATCGTTGAATAGGCCAAGGCGGATTCCTTGGAAATATTTAAAACTCGCCAAGGATCGACGAGGAAAAGGAAAAAAATATGGCTCAAAAAGCTAACGATGGTAAGCGCGGAACTGATGAGAAGCGCCCCCTCGGGAGAGCGCGGCAAGAATGGGAAAGTGTTTTCCGGCTTCTTGGGCGCGCCGCCGCCAGCCTGTCGCCGCCCCTCGCCGCTGACGCTTCGCCGCCTTGTCATCCGGCATTCCCCAAATTCACTGGGCCTCGTGCCCTCTTGATACCCGCATATAAAGCCTTAAGGCGGGATAGGAAAGGGCGCTGTTGCCGTGACGCCGGGTTTGTCTAACGTTTTCCTGAATCGACCCCCCGCGCGGTAACGCCGGTGCTCGACGGGGCTGACCGGCCGGATTTATAACTATTCAGGCCCCCGGCGCGGACACCGCTGGGCGGCGCCGTCTCACGTCTTGCGAGGTGCCCATGCCCCCTCGTGCCGCCGGCTATCTCGTTCATTGCTTCACGGCCGCCGGGGCTGCTGTGGGGTTCGCCGCGCTCCTCGCCGCGGCCGGCGGCCAATTTAGCGCGATGTTCGCCTGGCTTGGCGCGGCGCTGGTAATCGACGCCGCGGACGGCTCCTTGGCCCGGCGCTACAGGGTAGAGGAGACGGCGGCGCATATCGACGGCGTTGTCCTCGACCTCGTCGTCGATTTCCTCACCTATGTGGTCGTGCCGCTCGTCGCCTTGTGGCGCTCCGGCCTGCTTCTGCCGCCGCTCGCGGGCCTCGTTTGCTGTGTTGTCTGCGCCGCTTCGGCGCTCTATTTCGCCGACCGGGGCATCAAGACCCACGACCTCTGGTTTCGCGGTTTTCCGGCGATTTGGAACGTTCTCGTCTTTTATATCCTGGTGTTGCGGCCGGGGCCGCTTGTCTGCACGCTCGTCATCATCGGCTTCGCGTGCCTGATGTTTGCGCCGGTCGTCTTCGTTCACCCGCTGCGCGTCGTGCGCCTCCGCCTGGTAACGCTTACGCTGACCGGCGCGTGGACGGCCGCCGCGATCGCGGCCGTGGTTCAGGGCCTTCCGGAGGCCGGTTTCCTCAGCAAGGCCGTCCTTGTCGCGGTGGGTCTATATTATATCGTCCTGCCGCTCTTCCGCAATTTTCCCTAGACTAGGCGCTTTGAGCTGCGCCGATGAAAGCTTCGCCGTGCGTCCCTGCAAGTTCGGCGCTTTTCCTTGTGCATCGCCTCGGCGTATTCGCGGCCCTTGCCAAAGGCCCTCGTCTCCCGCGCGCGAACAGAGGGCTCAACGCAGGCCCGCTTCAAGATTCATCAGGTCATTCAGGGCCGTCATCCGGCTTCTCCCCCGGCGCTCTCTGCTCTGGCGGGCTTCCCCCACGCAAGTGCCGCAATTGCTGCCAGCCATACTGGCAAAGCCTGAATACTCCATAGAAAAACGCAACGATAACAGCCAACAGTACAACGTTGTGGAACAACACAATAACAGCATGTGAAATATATCGAACAATGTCGAGAAGAGATCCAACTATGTAGCTAAAAAAATCGAACATATGATCGAAAACCTCCCGCCTGGTGAACGCCTAAGTTCCGGGTAAAGGGCGCCAGACCTCGGCAGCTAACCATGACCAACGCCATCTAGCAACGCCTGTTTGTCCCGCACGGGCAAGGAACACGTGCCGTCCGCGCAAATAAAGGCAGCCGCGTCGCCCGCCAGTGCTGCTTGCGCTTTCGCCGGATGCCCCTCCGGGATCTCGTCCGGTCTGTCGATATCCGCGACGATGCGTCCGATAAACGGCACGCCGAGCGCGGCCTCATAAAGGGCCTTCCGCCGCGCCCCCACGGTCACGATCTCCTTCGCGCGCAGCCGGAAGTCGAGCGCGTTCAAAATCCCCGCATGGCCAACAAAATTGCTCCGCGCCGCTGCCCCAAGCGCTGCAAAAAGCTCGTCCGCCCGCGCGAGCCCGCGCGCC
>JBAUNU010000053.1:0-20566 GCA_049579405.1 Methylocella sp. | reverse complement strand
GTAAGACAGGTGACCTCTTAGCTCCTGCGTCTCAAGCTGCAGACGCTGACGATCTTGAGTTTGACCGTGCCCGCCCCGGCTTTGCCTTTGTCAGTCTCCGTGCAGCAATTCGCCGGGGGCATGACCGTGCACGAACGCCTCCCCTGCCGGTGCGAGCGGCCCATATCGGCCGCCAAGGTCTATCTTATCATCGCGCAGGGTTTTTCGTCGCGGCTGTCCAGATCCCGGCAAAAAACGCTTGCCAACGAGAACAAACCATGTACAATTGATGCGTGGCAGCAAACGTTGCGCATAGGTTCCGCTCATGCCAGAAGGGAAGATCACCGTGACCCAAGCAAACCTCCGTCTCGTGGAAGGGCCGTCCGTGGACAAGACCAAGGCGCTCGACGCCGCGCTGTCGCAGATTGAACGGGCCTTCGGGAAGGGCTCGATCATGCGCCTCGGGAAAAATCAGAAGGCAGTCGAGATCGATACCGTTCCGACGGGTTCGCTCGGCTTGGACATCGCGTTGGGGGTCGGCGGCCTCCCGCGCGGGAGAGTCGTCGAGATTTACGGTCCGGAATCCTCGGGCAAGACCACCTTGACCTTGCATGTCATCGCCGAGGCCCAGAAAAAGGGCGGTGTCTGCGCGTTCATCGACGCCGAGCATGCGCTCGATACCACTTATGCGCGAAAGCTCGGGATTAATCTCGAGGATCTCCTGATCTCGCAGCCCGACACCGGCGAACAGGCGCTGGAGATCACGGATACGCTGGTGCGTTCCGGCGCGGTCGATGTTCTCGTCGTGGATTCCGTTGCAGCCCTCACGCCCCGCGCGGAAATCGAAGGCGAAATGGGCGATAGCCAACCTGGTCTCCAGGCGCGGCTCATGAGCCAGGCGCTGCGCAAGCTCACCGCCTCGATCTCACGCTCGCAGACGACGGTTATCTTCATCAATCAAATCCGGATGAAGATCGGCGTCATGTATGGCAGCCCGGAGACCACGAGCGGCGGCAATGCATTAAAGTTTTATGCCTCGGTCCGGCTCGACATCCGCAGGATCGGATCGATCAAGGACCGCGACGAGATCACCGGAAATCAAACGCGCGTCAAGGTCGTGAAGAACAAGCTCGCGCCGCCGTTTAAACAGGTCGAATTCGATATCATGTACGGCGAGGGCATCTCCAAGACGGGCGAGCTTGTCGATCTTGGCGTAAAGGCCGGCGTCGTCGAAAAATCCGGGGCCTGGTTCTCCTACGACAGCCAGCGGCTCGGCCAAGGCCGGGAAAATGCAAAGAATTTTCTCAAGGCCAATCCGCGGATAGCCGAACGGATCGAGCAGGACATTCGCGAAAACTCCGGGCTTATCGCCGACCGCCTTCTCGATCAATCCGGCGTGAGCGGACCGGCTGAGGAGACCGGAAGTTAAGATTTGAGCCGTGCCGATTTGCGTTGGTGTTGGTCATGATGTCCTTCGCGCCTGGCCAAGGTTCGTCCGCCGGCGCGAGTTGGTTTTCCGGTGGGCTTTGTCCCCCAGCCGCTGATAGTTTTGGCGAGCGCGACCTTCGGAAAATACCTTGAAGGGGCACGCTATGCCCAACATGGGAACTTAGTCCATCGGGATCCGCTAAGCGGATAAATTCATCGAGGTGGACTTTTCGTCTCGAACGGAAAATGCTTTAAGGGACGCGTCGTTACCCAGAGACAGCAGCACCGGAGCTTGCGCTCGTATCGTAGGCTCGCCGCGGATGGCTCCTCGCGGGCTGAGCGCACCGTTGCCCTTTTTGCGTGGCCGGCACCGCCGCCGGCTCGCCGGCGATCACGATTGAGACTACGGGTGTGACGAAATGAACGGCGTCAGCGAGATCCGGTCGGCCTTTCTCGAATTCTTCAAAAAGAATGGGCATGAGATCGTGGCTTCTTCGCCGCTCGTGCCGCACAACGACCCAACCCTGATGTTCACCAACGCCGGAATGGTTCAGTTCAAGAACCTTTTTACCGGCATGGAGAAGCGCGCCTACACGCGCGCGGCAACCGCGCAGAAATGCGTCCGCGCGGGCGGCAAACATAATGATCTCGACAACGTCGGTTATACGGCACGCCACCACACTTTTTTTGAAATGCTGGGCAATTTTTCCTTCGGCGACTATTTTAAGCCGCTCGCCATCGAGCTCGCCTGGCAATTGATGACTCGCGAATTCGGTCTCCAAAAGGATCGTCTTCTCGTCACGGTTTACCACGACGACGATGAAACCTATGCGTTGTGGAGGAAGATCGCTGGGTTTCAGGACTCCAGGATCATCCGTATCGCGGGCACGGATAATTTTTGGGCCATGGGCGACACGGGTCCCTGCGGTCCGTGCTCCGAGATTTTCTACGATCAGGGCGACAGGCTCCAAGGCGGTCCGCCGGGCAGCCCGGACGCGGACGGCGACCGTTTTCTCGAATTTTGGAACCTCGTCTTTATGCAATTCGAGCAGGTCTCGCCCGCCCAGCGCATCGATTTGCCGCGGCCATCGATCGATACCGGCATGGGGCTTGAACGTATCGCCGCGCTCCTGCAAGGTGTTACGTCCAATTACGATATAGACCTCATGCGCACCTTGATCCTCGCGGTCGCTTCGGCGACCGGCGTCGATCCGGACGGCCCCCAAACGGCGAGCCACAGGGTCATCGCCGACCATCTGCGCGCGGCCGCTTTCCTTGTCGCGGACGGCGTCTTGCCGTCGAACGAGGGTCGCGGCTACGTGCTGCGCCGGATTATGCGCCGCGCCATGCGCCACGCCCAAATACTTGGTGCGAAGGAACCCTTGATGTGGCGTCTCGTGCCGGTCCTTTCGCGGGAAATGGGCCTGGCCTACCCCGAGCTTTTGCGCGCCGAGCCGCTCGTCACCGAAACCCTTCGCTTCGAAGAGACCCGGTTCCTGGACACGCTCGCGCGTGGCCTGTCGATCCTTGACGACGCAACCCGCGACCTCCAGCGAGGTGGCACCCTGCCTGGAGGCATCGCGTTCAAACTCTACGACACTTACGGTTTTCCACTCGATCTCACGCAGGACGCCTTGCGCGCTCGCTCGCTTCATGTTGACGTCAAAGGATTCGAGGACGCGATGGGGCGCCAGCGCCGCGAGGCGCGCAAGGCCTGGGCCGGTTCCGGCGAATTGGCGACCGAGGCTTTATGGTTCGCCGTCAAGGAGAAAACCGGAGCAACGGAATTTTTGGGCTATGACATGGAGTGCGCGGAGGGGCTTGTCGCCGCGATCGTCAAGGATGGCAAGGAAGTCGCGAGCCTCGGCCCGGGCGAAACCGGGTCCGTCATCCTCAATCAGACGCCGTTCTATGGCGAATCCGGCGGCCAGGTCGGCGATACCGGCTTCATGCGTGCAAGCGGCGTTCGCTTCCGCGTCGACAATACCCAGAAGAAACTCGGCAATCTGTTTCTTCACGAAGGACGGGTCGAAGAAGGCGAGGTGCGCCTCGAGCTTGCCCTTGAGCTGGTTGTCGATCGCGAACGCCGGCGGGCGGTGCGTGCCAATCATTCGGCGACACATCTTCTGCACGAGGCGCTCCGCCAGGTGCTCGGCGAACACGTGGCGCAAAAAGGGTCGCTCGTCGCTCCAGACCGGCTGCGTTTCGATTTTACCCATCATAAGCCGACCAGCTTGGATGAGCTCGCCCGCGTCGAGGACATCGCCAATCGCGCCGTGCTGGACAACACTCCCGTCGCAACCCGCCTGATGGGCATCGATGAGGCCATTGGAACCGGCGCCCGCGCGCTTTTCGGGGAAAAATATAGCGACGAAGTTCGCGTCGTGTCGATGGGCGTTGCACCCTCCGGCGAGAAGGGTCGGCCAGACTCCCCGGCCCCGGCTTTTTCCACCGAGCTTTGCGGCGGCACGCATGTTTCCCGCACCGGCGATATCGGGATCATCACGATCGTCTCGGAAACCGCGGCCGCGGCCGGCGTCCGGCGCATCGAAGCCAAGACGGCGACCGAGGCTCGCCGCCATCTCAACGCGCGGGCTCAAAGGCTGCATGACATTGCAGCGCTCGTGAGGGCTCCCGAAGAGGAGACCGCCAACCGCTTGGCCAGCCTCATCGAGGAGAGCCGGAAACTTGAACGCGAGTTGCGCGAGGCGCGGAGGAAACTGGCAATGGGCGGAGCCGCTTCAGGAAGCGCGCAACCGTTGGAAGAAATAGGCGGGGTCAAATTCTTCTCTCGCGTGGTATCCGGTATCGCGATGAACGATCTCAAATCGCTCGCCGATGAAGCGAAACTAAGCGTCGGCTCCGGGGTTGTCGCGATCGTCGGCGTCGACCGGGATGGGAAAGCAGGTGTCGTGGTCGGCGTCACGCCAGATTTGACAGAGCGCTTCGACGCCGTCCAATTGGTGCGTCCGGCGGCTGCCAAACTTGGAGGCAGGGGCGGCGGCGGCCACCCCGGCATGGCTCAATCTGGAGGCCCCCGCGGTACTGCCGCGAAGGAGGCGCTCGCCGCCGTTGGCGACGCGCTGCGTGAAAATGCAAGCGCGGCCTGACCGAGAGGGCACGCTGGGCCTCATCCCTCCCGGCCCCATGGGGGGAGTTCGTGACCACGGCGCATAGGCCAAATTCGATGTTCAAAAAGATCCTGATCCCAATCGACCTGAGCGAATTGACGGTCGCGAAACCGGCCGTCGATGCCGCGATGGAGCTCGCGCTTCAGTCGAAGGGCATCTTGCGGCTCATCGCGGTCGAAACATTGCTTCCCGCGAGTTTCATGGAATATGTGCCGCTGGAATTCGACAAGACGCAAGAACAGCGCGCCATTCGCGCGCTTGAAGAGATCAGCGCCGGCCTTGCTTTTCCAAAGGAGAGCATGTCGCATACCGTCAGGTTTGGCGGAATTTATGTCGAGATACTGGCCGAAGCCGACGATTGGGGCGCCGATCTTATCGTCGTCGGATCGCACAGGCCGTCCATGTCGACCTATCTTATCGGCTCCAACGCCAAAACGATCGTTCGGCATGCCAAATGTTCGGTGTTGGTCATCCGCACGTAACGCCGAAATTTTAAAAATCGTGGCGACCGGGGCAGTCCGATGACGCTATTGCCGGGGAGCATGCGCTCGTCGAGCGTGCGTTGCTCGTGAGAAAGTGTTGGTACGGGCGGCCGGAATCGAACCGGCACTCTGTCGCCAGAACTGGATTTTGAGTCCAGCGCGTCTACCAGTTCCGCCACGCCCGCATGAAGCCGCGATTTCTTTATGGCTCAGGCCGCCTCTGCCACGACTCCGAGCGTCAAGTCCAGCGGAACCCCGCGGACGCAACGCCCGTGTGAACATCGTTTATTCCGCCGCTAGTTTCACTGGCGCCGGTCCCGCGCGGAACTGCTCCAGCAGACCCTGCTCCTCGGCTTTGGCGGCCTTCAGATGCTTTGTTTTCACATGGCCGTAGCCGCGGATTTTTTCCGGAATCGAGGCAAGCGCGACCGCTATCGCATGATTGTCCGGCGATAGATTGGCCAAGATTTCCTCGATCAAAATTTCGTAGTCCATAATCAGCTTGCGCTCGATGCGGCGTTCCTTTGTATAGCCGAACACATCGAACCGCGTTCCGCGCAATCCTTTCACGGCGGCGAGCATCCGGAAAGCCGGCATGATCCACGGCCCGAAACTGGATTTGACGGCCTCGCCCCGCGCGTTCTTGCGGCCAAGAAATGGCGGGGCGAGATGAAATTCGAGGCGCGGATCGCCCTCGAACGAGGCGCCGATCTGTCTTGCGAACGATCCGTCGCTATATAGCCTTGCGACCTCGTATTCGTCCTTGATCGCGAGCAGCTGGAAATAATAGCGCGCCGCGGCCTCGGCGAGATCATGCCTGCCCGGCACCTTGACCCGCTCGACTTCGTCGACACGCTTCACATAAGTCAAAAAGCGCTGCGCATAGGCTTCATCTTGATACGCCGTAAGGAAGGAGACGCGCCTCTCAATCAACTCCTCGAGGGATCGCGATTGCCGTTGCGTCGCGGTGCTCCGGCGCAAAGGCGCGGCAATAGCTTCCACCGCGGCCGCATTGGCGGCTTCGCGGCGGCCCCATAAAAACGCCGCCTGGTTCATCTCAACGGCTTCCCCGTTGAGGACGATGGCATGCAGGAGCGACGCGTCGTCGAGCGGCACGAGGCCTTTTTGCCAGGCATAGCCGAGCATGAACATATTCGCGGCGATCGAATTGCCGAGCAAGGCAGTGGCGATGCCGGTCGCGTCGATAAAGTTGACCTGTTTCCCCGCGGCCTGGCGTATCGCCCGTTTAATGCCCTCCGGATGGAGCGAAAAATCGGGATCATGAGTGAAATCGCCGGGGAAAATTTCCGCCGTGTTCACGACAACCCCCGTCTCGTCCTTGCGCACGGCGGCAAGCACCTTCTTCGTGCCGGAAACGACGAGATCGCAGCCGAGCACCAGATCGGCTTCGCCGGCGGCCACCCGGATCGCGTGAATGTCCTCGGGCTTGGCGCCGATCTTGACGTGACTGTAGACGGCGCCGCCCTTTTGCGCCAAGCCGGCCATGTCGATCGAGCCGCAGCCCTTGCCTTCGAGATGCGCCGCCATGCCCAAAATGGCGCCAATGGTGACGACGCCGGTGCCGCCCACCCCCGTCACGAGAATCCCACAGGGCTTGGCGCCGATTTCCCGGACCCGGGGCCGCGGCAGGCCGGGAAAATCCTGCTGTTGTTTGGTCTCGGCCTTCCTTGGGCGGGCGCCATGCACCGTGACCAAGGCCGGGCAGAAGCCGTCGAGGCAGGAAAAATCCTTGTTGCAGCTCGACTGGTCGATCACCCGCTTGCGGCCGAACTCGGTTTCGAGCGGCTGGACCGAAACGCAATTGGATTGCAGCCCGCAATCGCCGCAGCCCTCGCACACAAGCTCGTTGATAATCACGCGACGGTCCGGGTCTGGCATCTCTCCCTTCTTGCGGCGGCGGCGCTTCTCCGCCGCGCAAGTCTGGTCGTAAATGAGCACGGTTACGCCTTGATCCGCCGCGAGCTCGCGCTGCACGCTGTCGAGCTCGCGGCGCTCCAAGATGGTCAGCCCCTCCGGCCATCGCGTGCCGGCCGGAAATTTGTCCGGCTCGTCGGTGACGACGACGATGCGCTTTACGTTTTCGGCGGCAACTTGACGCGCGATCATGTCCACGGTGAGGCCGCCCTCAAGGCGCTGGCCGCCGGTCATCGCCACCGCGTCGTTGAAAAGAATCTTGAAAGTGATGTTGACGCCGGAGGCGACGGCGAAGCGGAGCGCGAGGATGCCGGAATGGTCGTAGGTGCCGTCGCCGAGGTTCTGAAATACATGCGCCCGTTTCGAGAAAGGCGCCTCGCCAATCCAGTTCGCCCCTTCGCCGCCCATCTGGGCAAAGCCCTCGGTGGAACGGTCCATCCATTGGACCATGTAATGACAGCCGATTCCGGCATACGCGCGCATGCCATCGGGCACCTTTGTCGACGTGTTGTGCGGGCAGCCGGAGCAGAAATAAGGGGTGCGGACGCCGAAATCCCCGGCGGCGGCGAGTGCGGCTTGCGCGCGCTCGAGCTTGCGCACCCGCTGTTCGAGATCCGGGCCACCGGTGAACCGCAACAGGCGGCGGCCGATCGCGATCGCGATGTCGTTGGCGTCGAGCGCGCCGGTGACTGGAAACAGCCAGTTGCCGTCTTCGTCCTTCTTGCCGACGCAGACGGGTTGGCTCGGCGAGCCGTAAAGCTCCTCGCGCAGCTGGACTTCGATCAGCGATCGTTTTTCCTCGACGACGATGATCAATTCGAGGCCGCGCGCGAACTCGCGAAGGCCCAAGGGCTCGATCGGCCATGTGCAGGCGAGTTTCATGAGCCGCAAACCGAGCCGGTTCGCGGCGATCTCGTCGATCCCCAGGTCGTCCATCGCCTGACGCACATCGAGATAGGATTTTCCCGCCGTGATCACGCCGATTTTCGCGTTGGAACCGCCGGACGTGATGATTTTGTTCAAGCGATTGGCGCGGAGCCAGGCGAGCATGGCGTCGCGCTTAAAGTTCTGCAGGCGCTTCTCTTGCTCGAGGACAGTGTCATCCGCGCGAATATTGAGGCCGTCGGCGGGCATGACGAAACCGGCAGGAACGATCGGCCTCACGCGATCGAGCGAGACGTCGATCGAGCCGGTCGATTCAACAGTATCCTTCAAACATTTGAGGCCAACCCAGGTGCCGGTGAAACGGCTCATCGCATAGCCGTAAAGCCCGTAATCGACGATCTCCTGCACGCCCGCCGGCGACAGGACCGGCATCATCACATTGACGAAGTTGAACTCGGATTGATGCGCGGTCGTCGAGGATTCGGCGGTGTGATCGTCGCCCATGAGGGCAAGCACGCCGCCATATTTCGAGGTGCCCGCGAGATTGGCGTGGCGGAGGACATCGCCGCTGCGATCGACGCCCGGACCCTTGCCGTACCACAGCGAGAAGACGCCGTCGTGCTTGCCCTCCCCGCGCATCTCGGCTTGTTGCGCCCCCCATATGGCGGTCGCGGCGAGATCCTCGTTGAGGCCCGGCTGAAACAGAATGCCTGCGGCATCGAGCGGGCGCTTCGCGCGCAAGAAATTCAGGTCGAGACCGCCGAGCGGCGAGCCGCGATAGCCCGAGATGAACCCGGCCGTGTCGAGCCCATTGCGCCGGTCGAGCTCCTTCTGCATGAGGAGGAGCCTGACGATCGCCTGCGGTCCGGAGACAAAGATTCGCCGCTTCGTCAGATCGTATTTATCGGCGAGTGAGGTGGATTGGAGATCCTGGGGGAGGTCGACCGGACCGTTTACCGCGTCCGCCATTGCTATCGTCTCCTGCCGGACGCTTGCGCCCAGCCCTGCGGAGTCCGCCACCGCAGCTCTGCGAATATAGGCGGGTTGGGCCCGATTTCCAAGGTTTGAACGGCTTTTCCACTAGAGAACGGCTTGATCCGGTCTCATCGCGCAAGCGGAATGAGCCTTACGCCGGCCCGCGCGCTTTCATCCGCCGGTAGCTGTAGGCGGCCGCGCCGCCCGCCTCTTCGCCTCGCGCCGCGAGCACGGCGGCTTTGAGGATCTTATCATGATGGCGCGAAAGGTGACAAACGGGATCGGCCTCCCGCGCGTCGCCGGTCAGCGCCAGCGCCTGGCAGCGGCAGCCGCCATAATCGATCGTTCTTCGCGCGCAGGAGCGGCAAGGCTCGCGCATCCAATCCTCCCCGCGGAACGCATTGAAAGCGGGGGAATTTGCCCAAATGTCCTCGATCGAACGATCGCGCACGTTCCAGAAAACCAGACCGGGAATGGTTTCCGCCGCGTGGCAAGGCAGCGCCTTGCCTGAGGGGGTAATATTTAACCCGCGCTTGGCCCACCCGCCCATGCAGGCCTTCGGATAACGAGCGTGATAATCGGGGATCACATGGTCGATGACGATGACCCCGGCATACGACTTTTTGAGCGCTTCGACCTCCGCGATCGCCGCCTCCGCGTCCGCCCGCGTAGGCATGAGCGCGGCGCGATTGGCGAACGCCCAGCCGTAATATTGGGTATGCGCGATCTCCACGCGCCGGGCACCGAGCTGGACTGCAAGCTCCACCATTTTGCCAGCGCGTAAAATATTGGCGCGGTGAATGACGGCGTTCACGGTGAGCGGCAGTCCCGCTTGTGCGATCCATTCCGCGACCGCCTGTTTGCGGGCGAACGCTCCCTTGTATCCCGCGATCCGGTCGGCCGATGGCGCGTCGGAATCCTGAATCGAAAGCTGCGCATGGTCGAGCCCGACCCTAGCGAGTTCCTTGAGAAGACCTTGCGTAAGGCCAATCCCGGAGGTGATGAGATTGGTGTAAAGGCCCGCATTCGCGCAATGCGCGACGAGCAGGGGGAGATCGTGCCGGGCTGCCGGTTCGCCGCCGGAAAGATGCACGTGGAGAACGCCAAGGGCCGCGGCTTGCGAAAAAACCTGTTTCCAGACCAAGGTGCTGAGTTCGTCCTCGCGCGGATCGAGCGCCAGCGGATTGGAACAATAGGGGCAGCCGAGAGGACAGCGATGTGTCAGCTCGGCGAGAAGCGCGACAGGCGCGGCATGTTTCCCTGGCGAGGCGGTCATAATTCCACCATTCGCTTGACCGCGAGCTCTACCAACAACGCCCGCACATCCGTTTCGATCCTTGCGCGGCCGGCGGAAAAATGGGCAGCGAGATCCTCGACGATCGCCGCGAAGGTGGCGGTTCCGTCGCAGCGCTTCAAAATTTCGACCGCGATGGCATCGGCCTTGATCACGCGTTCGGGCGCGAGGAGCAGCCATTCGCCCCGCGTCTCATCGTATTTCAACCTAACGCCACGCAGCAGGCGCGGTTTCCACATGATGTCTGGGTGGCTTGTTCCTGTCATGTTCCCGTCATGCTGCTTGGCCATGGGTGGCCCAGGATCCCGGCATCCAGGCTCCAGGCGGGACGGCGCGTTCGACATATGCGCTCCAAAGGGCATCGAGCTGCGCCCAAAGGACCGCGCATTTGAATTCGAGGGCGGCGAGGACGGCATCCTGCTCGGCGCGTGTCGCGGCGTTTTGCTTCACGTAATCGAGGGCGAATCCGCTGTCGCGCTTCGCTTGCGCCGGGCGCTGCGAAAAATACGCGAGCGTTTCCTTGCTGACGAAATCATAATGGGCGAGCATGCCCGCGACCCGCTCGTTGATGATGGCGGGCGAAAACAACTCGGTCAGGGACGAGGCGATCGCCTCAAGAAGGCTCCGCGCGCGGCAGAATTCGACATAGGCCTCGACGGCGAAACGCGTGCCCGGCAATATGCCTTGCGCCGAGGTCACATAATCACGCGAAAAGCCCAGGCTATCGGTGAGCTTCAGCCAGCGCTCGATGCCTCCGTCGCCTTCCTCGCGGCCGTCATGATCCGCGATGCGCTTGCGCCAGTGCCGGCGGTCCCGGACGTCTGGCATCCGGGTCAGGATCGTCGCATCCTTGATCGGGATCATCGCCTGGTAATAATAACGGTTGAGCGCCCAGGCCCGCACTTCTTCGTATGTGCATTGACCGGTGTGCAGACGGCGGTGAAACCGGTGCAGGTTATGATAGCGCTCCGCCCCGGTTTGGCGCAACCGGGCTTCGAGTTCCGCGCTGGTCAGAACCGGTTTGGGGCTGCTCACAGGCAGATCTCCATGCCATCGTAGGCGATGTCCCAACCGGCACGCTCGACGGCAGCGCGTTGCGGCGAATCCTCGATCAGAACCGGGTTCGTATTGTTGATATGAACATAAATCTTGCGGCCGATCGCGCAAGACGCGAGCCGCTCGAGCGAGCCGTTTTCGCCGCTCATCGCCACATGACCCATGCGCCGGGCGGTTTTCTTGGACATACCCAGATTTACCATCTCGTCGTCCGTGAAAGTGGTGCCGTCGAAGAAAACGAGCGCGGCCCCGGCGAGCCGCTTTCTGACGCCTTCGTTGATCCCGGCGCAGCCCGGCACGTAGAAAAAGCTCTTGGCGCCGTCGCTTAGCTCGACCCCGACGGTCGCCTCGCTTTCGGCGCCGAGCGCGACGATCTCGCCTTCGAGATAGAGAGGACCTTTTCCCGGCACCGCGAACGGCGTGACCCGGATGCCGAGGCCGGTGTCCGCGGGCGTATCGAGCGCGCATGCACGCCTCTCGACGAGATCGTTGTTCAAAACGGCAAAGATCCCAACGCCCGTCTGCGCCAGGGTGGCCTGGCTTCCAAACAGCGCGAAGCTTTGCTGCTCGCGGAGAGTCAAAAGCCCGGCGAGATGATCGACGTCGGCATTGGTGACGAAGACGGCCCCGATAGGCGAATGTCTCTTCGCGCCGCGCGGGTGCAGGCACGGCGAAGCGATGATTTGCTGGCGGAGATCCGGCGACGCGTTCAGAAGCAGCCACCGCTCGCCATCGGCGCTGACGGCGAGACTTGATTGGCTGCGCGGCTTGACGCGCCTATCGCCGCTCCAGGCAAGCTGGCACACCGGGCACAGACAGTTCCATTGAGGAACGCCGCCGCCGGCCGCCGAACCCAAGACGAGGATGCGCACGGCGCGCGCCGATCATAAAATTTTGAAGAAGTGGCGAGCCGAACCCGTCAGATCTCGGCGGAAAGATAGCTCGTCACTTCCATGCCGATGCAGATCTCGATGATAACCGGAGTCGTCCAAGTCATGTCAGCCTCTGCCTCCATCTAAGCGTTGCGATCAGCTAGGCGCAAGCGTTTCCTTACCCTGAACGATCGTCGAAACCGTCCTATCCCTTATATAGCATTGGTCGCCCCCTGACGCCATGCCTTTTTTCTCGGGGTCAGAGCCAGCTGCGTTCCGCCGCCGCCTTGGCCTCGAAAGCCTCGATTTTCGCGGCCTTTTGCAGGGTCAGGCCGATATCGTCGAGACCGTTTGAGAGGCAATGTTTGCGGAAAGGGTCGATATCGAAGGTGACTACACCGCCATCGGGACCGCGTATTTCCTGGGCTTCGAGATCGATCGAGAGCGTCGCATTGGCGCCGCGCTTGGCGTCATCCATGAGCTTGGCAAGGTTTTCTGGCGAAACAATGATCGGAAGAATACCGTTCTTGAAGCAGTTGTTGTAGAAAATATCGGCAAAGCTCGTCGAGATGACGCAGCGGATTCCAAAGTCGAGGAGCGCCCAGGGAGCATGCTCGCGCGAGGAGCCGCAACCGAAATTATCCTCCGCGACAAGTATTTTGGCTCCGCGATAGGCCGGCTTGTTCAACACGAACTCGGGATTTTCGGTTCCATCCTCCTTGTAGCGGAGTTCGGCGAAAAGCCCGCTGCCCAAGCCGGTGCGCTTGATTGTTTTCAGATATTGTTTCGGGATGATCATGTCGGTATCGACATTGGTGATGTCGAGCGGCGCCGCGACACCGGTAAGGGATGTGAATTTTTCCATTGCGTTGGGTCCCTAGCTTTTTTTCGAGGATCGAAAAGAATAGCCGCCTTCTTGGAGAGACTCACGGAGGCGTCCTGCCACGCGGCCTAAAATCCGCAAAGTCGAGTTGAGGAGTGATCCTACTTCATCGTATTACGGTGACCGGCGCGGCCAGGGTCGCCGGCCGCCGGGGAAATTGCCATGACGAGTTTACAATCAATAGATCATTTCGTCGTTCTGATGTTGGAAAATCGCTCCTTCGACAATCTGCTCGGGGGTCTCTACCCGAAATCGAAGGAGTTCGACGGCGTGGACGGAAGCGAATCCAACAAGGACCGCTCGGGCAAGGTCTGGCCTCTGACCGAGACACGGGGCGGTGACGTGGCCGGTTTATCCGTCCCCAATCCCGATCCCGGAGAACTCTGGCAGGACATCAATGTGCAGATTTTCGGTTCCGGCCAGCTGCACGAGATCGAACCCTATCCGCCGCGCGACGGAGCCGTCGCCGATATGAGCGGCTTCGTCGATAATTATACGGACCCCAAGCGTCCGTCGCGTGGCGGAAACGATGCCCGTCAGATCATGAGCCGCTACAAGCCAGATCGGGATGTGCCGGCGCTGGCGACGCTTGCGCGCCAATTCGCGGTCTGCGACTCGTGGTTCGCCTCCGCGCCCTGCCAGACGTGGCCGAACAGATTTTTCGTGCATACGGGAACGGCCGACGGTTACGAGAACAATTACCCAAAAGCGATGTTTTTCAAGATGGCGACGGTGTTCGACTCCTTCGGCAGGGCGCCATCGAAGCCCAGCTGGGCGGTTTACCACCACGACCTTCCGCAGACGTTGACACTGTCGGAGCTTATTCGCAAAGCACAGAATTTCCACATGTTCGACACCTTCCTGCGACACGCCCGCGAAGGCGCTTTGCCGAATTATTCCTTCATCGAGCCGCGTTATTATGCGGACATACGCTTGTTTCCGCCGCGGTTCAATCTGCCCAACGATATGCATCCGCCGCATGTCGTTTGCTTTGGCGACCAGCTCATCGCCACCGTGTACAATGCGCTGCGCGGCAATGTGGAAGCGTGGAAGAAGACGATGCTTGTCATCATCTTCGACGAACATGGCGGCTGTTACGATCATGCGCCGCCGCCCAGGGCGGCTCCGCCGGGGCCGGTTGCCGGCGGCAATCCCAATCGTTTCGCCTTTGATCGTTATGGCGTTCGTGTTCCCGCCGTGATCGCCTCGCCCTATATCGAGCCCGGCACGATTCTGCGGCCGAGCGACAATTACCCGGAGGACGGCGCAACGCCTTTCGACCACGCCTCGGTGATCAATACGCTGCGCCACCGCTTCGAGCTTGGCGATCCCCTGACCGCGCGGGTGGAGGCGGCGCCCACGCTGGAGCGCGTCCTGACCTTGGACGCGCCCGAGAATTTGGGGCCGGAGACGATCGCCGCCTCGGATTGCCGTGTGGGTCCGGTGTATAAGATCAAGTCGCTGTTCGAATTGTGGAACGATTTCCAAATGAGCCTGCACGAGATGGCGCGCAGATTGCCTTCCGCCGACCATGGTCGCGCCCAAGTCTTCCTCGACCGTCATGTCACGCAGCCCGACCCGCACCTGCCCGACGGAGTGCACAGTGGCTTCGGTGCGATTTGGCGGCGCGGGAGGTACCTCGCTCTGAAGCCTTTCAGATGGAGACGTTGACTTCACTCCGTGCCAAGCCAAGGGTAGCCAAGCGCGTGGCGAGTTGCTAGTGCATTCCGCGGCCGGTTTTAAGGCCCGGTTGCCTTGAAATAGTTCGAGAAACCGCCCATCATCACGTCGGGTCACCCCCATGCGCAACGGCGCTGTTACGCGAAAAACCAAGGAAACCGGCGTCGAGGTCAGCGTCGACCTCGACGGCACCGGCCTGGCCAGCATCGCGACCGGGATCGGCTTTTTCGACCATATGCTGGAACAACTTGCGCGCCACTCGTTGATTGATATCGAAATCCGCGCGACGGGCGATCTTCATATCGATCAGCATCATACTGTCGAGGATACCGGCATAGCGCTGGGTCAGGCGGTGCGCCAGGCCTTGGGCGACATGGCCGGCATCGCCCGTTTCGCTGATGTGGTTTTGCCGATGGACGAGACCCTTACGCGGGTTGCCGTGGATATTTCCGGCCGGTCTTTTCTGGTCTTTAGGACAAAATTCGCGCAACCTAAAATAGGCGGCCTCGATAGCGAACTCGTGCGCGAGTTTTTCCAGGCCTTCGCCACCCATGCCGCGATGAATATTCACGTCGAAACTTTATATGGCGAAAATGCGCATCATATTGCCGAATCTTCGTTCAAGGGCTTGGCCCGCGCCTTGCGCGCCGCGGTCGCGCTAGATCAACGTCAAAGGGGCGCGATTCCGTCGACCAAGGGCTCGCTTTCTGGCTAGCGGTTTCGAAGGAGCCTAACCATGGCCTTCTACTCGGTTCATGTGCGCGGCGATGGGCCCCAACCCATTGCCGAGGCAGCGTTCGTGCGGCAGGCTTTTAACTGGAAGGCGTTCTTTTTTGGCCCGCTTTGGCTACTACGGCACCGGCTTTGGGCCGGTCTCGTCCTTTGGGCCGCCGGCTATTTTATCCTGATCGCGGCCTCGCTCACTATGGTTTCGGCCGGGGCGGGCCTCTTGATAGCCTTGGCTTTGCAAATGCTGCTCGGTCTCGAAGCCAACCGGCTGCGCGAGGCAAAGCTCGCCCAACAAGGGTATAATCTCGTCGAAATTATCTCCGCCCCCGCTCGCGACGAAGCGGAGGTCGCTTTCTATCGCCAGTTCGAAACGCCGGACGGCCCGCTCGCGGAAATCGCGTCCGGTGCGCGAGGCGGCGCCGGTTCGTGAGGGCGTGGCCGTGAATGTCGCCATCGTCGATTACGGCTCGGGCAATCTGCACTCCGCCCGCAAGGCGTTCGAGCGGGCCGCGCGCGAGGCGGGCCTTTCCGGAACAATCGCTGTCACGCGCGATCCGGACGCCGTTTTCCGCGCGGATCGCATCGTTTTGCCCGGCGTCGGCGCCTTCGCCGATTGCCGGCACGGTCTCGACGCCGTGCCGGGAATGATCGCAGCCATGACCTTGGCGGTGAGCGAAAAGGCTCGTCCGTTCCTCGGGATTTGCGTCGGCATGCAGTTGCTGGCCACGCGAGGACTTGAATATCAAACCACGCCCGGCCTCGGCTGGATCGGCGGCGACGTCGAGCCAATCGATTCGCAAGGAGGACGCTTGCGCATCCCGCACATGGGATGGAATACGCTGCAGGCGGCAAGCGTGCATCCGCTTCTCGCCGGGATTCCGGCCGGGGAGGATGGCTTGCACGCCTATTTTGTGCATTCCTATGCGTTTAGGCCTTCGCGCCGAGACTGCGTCATAGCGGCTACCGATTACGGTGGTCCAATCGCCGCGTTGATCGGGCGCGACAACATCGCCGGAACTCAGTTCCATCCGGAAAAGAGTCAGGCGCTCGGCCTCGCGCTGATCGCCAATTTTCTGAGGTGGCGGCCATGATTCTGTTTCCGGCGATCGATCTCAAGCAGGGCCAGTGCGTGCGCCTCCAACAAGGCGACATGACGAAGGCCACGATCTTCAGCGAGGACCCCGCCGCCCAGGCCCTGGCGTTCGCGCGCCAAGGGTTCGAATACCTCCATGTCGTCGATCTCGACGGCGCCTTCGCCGGTCACCCGGTGAACGCGGCCGCGGTCGAGGCAATTCTCGCGGCCGTCGAAATTCCGGTCCAGGTCGGCGGCGGCATCAGGGATATCGAAGGCATCGAACGCTGGCTCGGCAAGGGAGTGACGCGGGTCATCCTGGGAACGGCGGCGGTCCGCGATCCCGATTTCGTCCGCCGCGCGGCCCGGCTTTATCCCGGCCGTATTGCAGTCGGAATCGACGCGCGCGACGGCAAGGTCGCGGTGGAAGGCTGGGCCAAGACCTCGCCGTTCACCGCAGCCGAACTCGGCAAGAGATTCGAGGATGCGGGAGTAGCCGCGATCGTCTATACCGACATTTTTCGGGATGGCGTGCTCAAGGGCCTGAACATCGAGGTAACCTTGGCGCTCGCCGATGCGCTAAGAATTCCGGTGATCGCCGCGGGCGGCCTCGCCTCGCTCGCCGACGTGGAGCGATTGGTGATGCCGGACTGCGCAAAACTCGAAGGCGCGATCGCCGGCCGGGCGCTGTATGACGGGCGGCTCGATGCCGCGCAAGCGCTGTCGCTAATCAGCCGAGCGAAAGCACTGGCATGAAGGTTGACGAGGTCGTCAAGAGCGCAGTCTCCCGCGCCGGAGTAATTCGTGTCCAGAACGCGCTTAACCCCTTACTCTGTGTTTTATCGATTTCGACGCCAATTTGTTGGATCGCCGCTTACATGTTTCGTGACGACCGGTGTTGCAGCTTTTCGGTTCTTGGTGCTGTGCCAATCGTTGGATCGATTGTTGCCTACTTTCTTTACTTTTGCTTGGATCGAGACCGCCTGCAATCGGAAGAATTTGTGCAGCGAGAGCTTTCGATTATCGAACGGAAAGGTGTGCCGCCGATCCCCCTGGATATGATCGCGCGTGAACATGTGGTCGAAAAAATCGACCAAATATCGGTTATCGAGAACTGGGTTGCATTCTTCGATAACGCAATTTGCTTGGTATCGGAAAAAGATCCTCGATCTCTATCGCGCTTGCTGCATATCGAACTCCCGAAATTGAGGTTCATTATTACAGAAATGGAGCCTCAGAGAAAGGGAGGTTGGCTGCCAAAATCCATCTGGGCCTTCTTGAATCATCCCGAACCAGTTGATACCGCCGCCGATGCTTAAATGCCGCGTCATTCCTTGTCTCGACGTGAAGGATGGCCGGGTGGTCAAGGGCGTGAATTTCGTCGAGTTGCGCGACGCCGGCGATCCGGTCCAATGCGCGCTCGCTTACGACGCGGCGGGCGCCGACGAACTCTGTTTTCTCGATATCACCGCCAGCCATGAGGACCGCGCGATTATTCTCGATGTCGTTCAGCGCACGGCGGAAGCCTGCTTCATGCCGCTCACCGTCGGCGGCGGCGTGCGCTCGCTCGACGATATGAGGGCGCTGCTGCTTGCCGGCGCGGACAAGGTGTCGATCATGACCGCCGCCGTGGCCAACCGTGAGATCGTCCGCGAGGCGGCGCGCAAATTCGGCAACCAATGTATTGTCGTGGCGATCGACGCGAAGGAAACGGCCCCTGGGAAATGGGAAATTTTCACCCATGGCGGACGCAAGGCGACCGGCCTCGACGCGGTTGCCTATGCGCAACAAGTGGTGGCGCTCGGCGCCGGCGAAATTCTATTGACGTCGATGGACCGCGATGGCACCAAGCGCGGTTTCGATCTCGCTCTGACGCGCGCAATTACCCGAGCAGTTCCGGTTCCGGTCATCGCTTCCGGCGGTGTCGGCACGCTCGATCATCTCGTCGAGGGAATTCGCGACGGCGGCGCGAGCGCGGTGCTCGCCGCCTCGATCTTTCACTTCGGCGAGTTTACGATCGCGCAAGCCAAGCAGCATATGTCCAGCTTCGGATTGCCGGTGCGGCTCGATCCGGGCCCGCGCGCGCCAGGTGCGCGGCCCCAAGTTTTTCGCGCGGGAATCTCTTCCGCCGGCACGGGAACCGATTCATGACTTGCTTCACCCTCGACGATCTCGCTGCGATCATTGCCGCGCGCGCCGATGCGAGTGCCCCGGCGTCCTACACAAAGTCGCTCCTCGACGCAGGCGCGGCCCGCGCGGCTAAAAAACTTGGCGAGGAGGCGGTCGAAGTGGTGATCGCCGTCATGGAAGGCGACGCGCGAGCGATCACCCGCGAAAGCGCCGATCTCCTGTATCATTTGCTGGTCGTTTTGCATCAAAGCGCCATTTCGTTAGGTGACGTGTGCGCAGAGCTCGAACATCGTACCCGCCAATCCGGCCACGCGGAAAAATCCGCGCGCGGCGCGGATCGTGCTGTGATCGAGGAATAAATGGACGAACGCGCGGCATTCAAGTCGGCGACCCTCTCGCCCTACCATCGTTTCACGAGGGACGAATGGGCGGCGTTGCGCGCCGACACCCCACTCACTCTGTCGATGGAGGATTTGACTCGGCTGCGGTCGCTCGACGATCCGATCTCGCTGGAGGAAGTCGTCGCGATCTATTTGCCGCTGTCGCGCCTCCTCGCGCTTTATGTCGCGGCGACGCAAGGCCTCTACAAGGCGACCCAGCGGTTCCTTGGCGCCGAGGGTGGAAAGGTGCCCTATATCATCGGCGTCGCCGGTTCGGTCGCGGCCGGCAAATCGACGTTGTCGCGGGTCATGCAGACGCTGTTGTCGCGCTGGCCGAACACGCCGAAGGTCGAACTCGTCACCACCGATGGGTTTCTTTACCCGAACGCCCGCCTCGAAGGCGAGAGGCTTCTAGAGAAGAAGGGTTTCCCGGAGAGCTACGACGGCACAAAACTCATATGTTTTCTTTCCGAGGTAAAAGCCGGCAAGCACAATGTTCAGGCGCCGGTCTATTCGCATGTGACCTACGATGTGATCCCCGGCGAGAGCATCATCGTCGATCGCCCGGATATCCTGATCGTCGAAGGCCTGAACGTCCTCTTGCCCAATCGCCCCGCGCGGGATGGATGGGCCATTCCTTTTGTCTCCGATTTCTTCGATTTTTCGGTCTACCTGCACGCGGCGGAAAAAGATCTCGAAAAATGGTTTATCTCCCGCTTCACGCGCCTGCGCGACACCAGGTTCCGCGATCCTCAATCTTATTTCAAGAAATATGCCGGCCTCGACGACGCCCAGGCAGAAGCGACTGCACGCGACATTTGGACAAGAATCAATCTCCGCAATCTGCGAGAAAACATCCTTCCGACGATGCCCCGCGCGAGCCTCGTGCTGACCAAGGGGCCAAGCCACATCATCGAGGAAGTCGAGCTACGGAAGCTTTAGGAGATGGCCGCGGCGCTGCTTTTGACCTCAAGCCGGCATATGCGCTTGGCTATAGACCCGGCGCGCCGTTGCACCAGTCCTGGCGAAAGGCGTCAAACGAAAAAGCCCGTCGCAAATCCGGGATCATTTTGCACCGGAAGTCCGCACCAATAGAGCCCTTGTGAATCAAGGCTTTAATTGTGGTGCCGATTTCCTGTGCGGGTTGGCCCGAATGTAGGGTATGATTTCATCAGGTGGGATGATCTTGAAACTCAAAAGGCCGGGATCCGATCGATGGCAAGAGAGTGCGGCGCTCATTTCAAAAGAGCGCCGCGAAGCCCGTGATCCACGGATCCGGCTGTCACCCGGCGTTCGCGCCGCGTGCCCGGCCAGGTCCGTCTATCGCCATGAAGGAGGATAATTTTCGTGAGCAAAAACTATTCCGGCGCATGCTTTTGCGGCGCCGTCGAAATAGAGGTGTCCGGGGAGCCGGAGGCGATGGGGTATTGCCACTGCCAGTCTTGCCGGTCGTGGGCCGCGTCGCCCGTCAATGCCTTCACGCTCTGGAAGCCGGAAAACGTGAGGGTGACAAAGGGGGCCGATCAGATTGCCACCTACCACAAGACCGAGAATCATTATCGCCAATTCTGCCGAACGTGCGGGGGACACGTGATGTCGAGACTTCCGGCATGGGGACTGATCGACGTATTCTCGGCGACCATCCCGGATTTCCC
>JBAUNU010000052.1:0-2060 GCA_049579405.1 Methylocella sp. | reverse complement strand
TCCAACGCCTTCCATGCTTCATCCGACAGCCAGAATAAACTCCTTGCCATGCCTCTGCCTCCAGCGACTCAAATCATGGCAAAAATATATCATGGAATCAACGCTCTGTATGGGTTCTCAACCTAGTGATGTCGTGGGCCCGCGTGCAGCTGACGGTATGTTTGATCAGCCCTCCGAAGCCGTGATCGACGATCGACCGAACAACATCCTCTTTGGTTTTCCAGATGAAGGAATTGTCAACCGCAATCGGCTTGCCGACGGACGTGCTGAAGAACGTGGAAAAGTGGTCCAAGACCAGTGGATGAGTGCTGCGCGTTGCGCGCGCGCCGACGACCTGCTCAGAGATCGGCAAATTGATGCTCACGACGCCATTCTCGAAGAACCGAATCCTACCGCATCCGAACAGGCGGGCGACAACACAGGCCAGCGCCGCATAGAGAAAGGATCGCGTGCGCTGCGTATATTCTCGGGCTCGGAGTGCTTCCTGTCTGGTCACAAGAACCGGCACATGCATGAGCTTCTGCGGGAAGCGTGTCTTGAGCTCTGTTACGAGATGCTTTTGATGGTCAAAAATCTTTGGCGAGGAGCGGTGACTGACCAGCGCAACACGCTTTCCATCGATCGAGAGTTCCTCGATAGCTCCACTGAGGGAATCGAGCCCGCCGGAAAACAGAACAACTTCGTCGGCCTTGAATGCCGCGCCACCGCCGTCGTCACCGAACTCCAGGTAATCCTGAAACGGAACGGGATTGGTGGCCTTCTCAAACTCGAATGCATAATCGTCCTCTGACAGAAAAGAGAGCGTGGAGCAAAGTGGTTCCAAGACGCTAGGATGATTCCAGTGATCCGGATTTCTCACCGGAATGACGAAGCGAAAGCTGCGACGCCAGTCTGCACCCATTCCAACCTGCGCTGGACCACCTCGGCCTGTTGCTTGATCGGCGCAGTAGACGTATGTGGCAATCTCAATCAGATCGATGAGCAGGTCAGGGACATTCCTGACCATTTTCTTGATGATGTCTTCCAGCTTAAGTGTGATGTTCTGTGATCGGCCGCTCAGGGCAAGCCTCAGGGTCGAATTTCCGCCGGCCCGCATTGCTCCGCTACACAGGACGAGGCGCTCAGGCATCGGCGCCTCTCCGCTTGCGCAACTCGGCGCGGAGCTTCTTGAATGCTACATGCGCAAATTGGCTGGCCTTGTCGTGGCTGATATCACCCTCTTGGAAGAGCGTCTTGCCATACCATCCGCCTGAAAACTCCTTGATGATTCGCGACGCTTCACGGCAATGGAGGTCCAAAGCGGCGTTGAATTCGCTGTGCTCACCGACCGCCGCAAATCGTTTATTCGGGCCGACATGCTTCGACAGCTCTCTACTGAGAAAATACCCGAGCGAGCGGCTGGTAAGGCGAGAAAAGAAATCGCGTGCGAGGACGCTGAATCGATCCGACGAGCCGAACTTGCCAAAGGCTTGTTGAACGTCACCTGCGGTCGGTCCAAAGAGGCTCGGTAATTCGCGGCCGGCTAACGTTGTCAGCGTCTCGGCAGCAGCATGTTGCGCCATCTCGCCGAGATCGCTTCGGTTGCCGCGTGTGCGAACATAGCGATCAACCGCGTTCGCGAACGCTCCGACGATCTCCAGAAGCGTCGGCTTGCTCGAAACGTCGAGTCCTAGCCGCCTCAACTGATCGGCAAAGTCGGACTGCCTGGCGGCCTGAGGGATTTGGGTCAGCAGCCAAAATGCATGCGCAAGCCCCTGATCCTGAGAAGCTCGTTCGAGTCCGTGTTCAGCGGCATCGGCACTAGCTGCGGCGATCCGTTCGACATCGGCTCCTCCGGCAATGAGGCCGACGACGTGCTCCCACTTTTGAGATTTCGGAAGCGTACCGAGGCGAATATGACCCATCGGCTCCCCTTGAGATGCGCCGATCGGCGCCAGTAAAGCCAAGGCTTCGTGCGAAACAGGATCGACAACGCGTGCGCCCGCCGCCCGGGCATCCGCAAGACGGTCGCGGGCGGCAGCGCGGCGCGGAGCCGCGCGTTCGGTAGCGAGCCTAGCCGC
>JBAUNU010000051.1:0-8183 GCA_049579405.1 Methylocella sp. | reverse complement strand
TGATTATTCTCATCGGCCGCAGCTTCAAAAATCGGAAGGGCTGGCCGGCGGCACCTCGACCGGAAAGACCACCCTCGTCAACGCGCTTGGCCGAGATCGCAACCAGCGGCGACCGCATCGTCCTCATCGAGGACACCCGAGAGCTGCAATGCGCGGCGCCCAATCTGGTCGCGATGCGCACCAAGGATGGCGCGGCGTCGCTATCCGATCTCGCCCGCTCGTCGCTGCGGCTGCGCCCCGACCGACGGAAGTTTCAAGACTATTCCGGCGAACTGAGACACTACGTAACAGCGCGCCTATCTAGTTTTGCGTCCTAGCCTATGACGCCCCGCGCCGGCGCCCGCCATGCGTGGCCGCGATCACGCGGGTGGAGACGCGGATCGCGGCCGGCTACATTGCCCGCGAGGAGCGCATGGGCAATGCCGCTCAATACCAAGCATTCGGTTTTTGATTTCGCCCGAACTTGGGATCAATTTGAGTTAACCGCCCCGCCGCGCCGCCCCGCCGCCAATTTCGGGGCGGCTATCTGCCTATCTTCGCACGCACCTAACCCATGCCACTGCGCCTTCTGGCGCTAAATCCCCCGGGCCGCGCGACACCGCTGTCGTCAGCTATCGCCAAAGAGGCGGTCAAGCCAAGAACCTCGCTTCCGGGCCGGGGCGGGGGCATCGCCTCCCGCGCGGAAAGTAACCTCTTCTCGAAACGCCTGAGCTTCATTTCGGAAATGCCCATGCGCTTCGCGATCTCTGCCCGCGGCATGCGCGCGGTGACAAGGTCGACCAAGAGAGCCTGCTCGGCACTCGTCGGAACCCAAGTTTTTGGCTTTGCCATCGCGAGCGCCGCTCAGATTTTGGAAGTCTCCTCGAACAGCTCCGGCAATTGCGAGAAAGACCTCATGCAGCCTTCTTATCAAACGTGCCAGACGCGGCATGGGGTGCGTCATCGATTGAGCTTCCTCGCCAGCGAGAAATCTGTCGTTTTCTCATCACCGCGAAGCAGCTGGCCGGTTAGTTCCGCGCTTGCTCGGCGTGGGGCGAGCGTCAGGTGATCCGCTTAAACGGAAAGCTCCATGTCTCACCCATTTCGCGGAGCTTTAAATTGAAAAAATCGATCTGACGTTGCTATAACGAGAACCTGATTGCGCGTCAGGGCGCCCCGGCCGATTTCCCCTCCGGAAACCGCATTGCCGCGCATTCCATATCCGCGCGATGTCCGCAAAAAAGCGCCCGGCTTGTGAGGCTGGGCGCTTTCCTGAAACTAATTGCCGAGGGCCGCGGCGCGGCGAAATAAGGGTTCGTGTCGCCAAGCGGGCGCAGCTACAATGTGAGCGGCTGGACGATTGCGAGGCTGACAGTATGAGCGACGATAACCTCTTCCCAATTAGTGATGAACAGGCGAGGCTTGGCCAGCAAATTTTGCTGACTGTAAGGGATCTTTTGCAGACCGGAAGAGATTTTGGCGGATACTTTGCGGACATCTTGGGTGATCTTCCAAAGGAATTGGTGGGACTAGTTGCAGACAACCGCGTGAAGGTTGCGCGTGCCGAACGGCTCGCGATCCTTTGGGCGAACGCCAAGAAGCGTCTACAAGACCGAGGAATTACCGAGCCCGAATCTTACCAGCACGTTCTTCCGTTCCCGGACCGCCGCCCGGAGCAACTCGGCTTGGCGGCCGGACATAATGCCGGCCGCGACGTAGTCGCTCAACGTGAAGACCGCGACGGCGGGGCGGCGGATCGCGAAGCATGGCGTGGCCACGACGGGTGGCAGCAGGCCTTCGAAGCGTTCGCCGCTTTCCGGCAATTCCGCAGACACGCGCGGACTTCCCGCATGCACTTCGACGCCGACATGACGGGCCTGACGATGCGCCCGGCGTCGGCAGGGGCGACGCGACAGCCGTATCCTCCAGGCCGCCCGACAGGCGGTCGATCCAGAGCCGCCCGTCCGGGTTGAGCATCACTTCGACGATGCTCGGATCTTCGAGATACCCGGCGATGGCGGGACCGAGTGCGGTGCGTAACATGCGCGCCCCGCGAGCAAAGGCTTCGGATCGGAAAGAGACGTTCACTTCAACCCCACAAGTGCGCCTCACGGAGGAGGTTGATCAGCGGGGTTGAGTAGAAAGGGCCGAAACTGGGGCCGCGCAACAATGGTCTAATGGCGATCGGGCACTAGCGTAGAAAGGCACAATCCGCACGCGCGGAACGAACGCTCGAAAATGCGCCGGGACGACCCGCTCGGCGTGGCCGTGTTAGACTGCCCTTGAGAGGAAGACAGATGGGTGGACGGGACGAGGGCAAGAGCGTGCCGCAGGATGCCGAAGCGGCGCGCGCCCCGATTGGCTTGGGAAGATGGTCAAAGGTCGTGGCCGACTATCACGGCGCGCTTCTGCGCCTCACCACGATACGCGCCGCGAAGAAGCAATACCTGCTCTTCGGCTATGTGGAGCTGTTTCCGCGCGACATTCCGTTGCCAGAGTCCTTCATGGCTGCAGACAGGCCATGGCCAGTGCCCAGTTTTGGTGGCGATGTCACGCTGCCGGCATCAGCGCTGGCGATGCCGGTGGCCGACGCGCTCGCATGGTACGAAGAGGCCGCGGCAGGACGGGTCAACATTCCCCGCAGTGGAACGCCCATCGACCTTGCGGCGCCGCCGTTCGGTGTCGAACCGGGGGCGGTTTAGCGTCGGCGAGGACGTGCCGTTTGCGGCGCGCTGGCACAGCAGCCCGCGGATTCACCGCCTGGTGCCGATTGGAAGACCCAGACGAGGCCGTTCAGACACTTGAGTCGAGCATAGCCGCCCGTGAGTGGCTTGCTGCCAATGCCGGCTTCGATCGGTTCCCGTTCGAGGAGTGGCCCGGAAGTATCTCGCTGCTCGCGCCCGATCCGCTGCTTTCAGGGGTCGGACATTTCCCCCAAGGGCGCGGCACCGGGGGCTCGGAACGCATCGTCCTTCAAGCGCACCGGCGCCGATATGCGGACTACCCCGACGCGGACGCGGATGCGCTGAAACTCGTCCTGCTCCAGCGTCGGCCCGCGGGCTGGACGGACGTTTGGCCCACGTCCTTCGACGAGGACGGTTTCGCTATCGTCGACTACCCCGAGCCCGTGAGCGAGTCGGGCTATGGGATCACTTGCCCGGTCCGGGGACTCCTGCGGATGGTCCCGCCGATCTTGTGGATGGGCCAGATCATTGTCGGCATCGGGGTGGTGGATACCGTATTGGACGTTGAAGTTCCCGCGGGCGGGCGGCCGTCGCAAGCGTGCCTCCCGGTACAAGACCAGCCGCATCGTAGACGGGGGCGGCGTACATGTGGGAGAGGCGCTTCCTCCGTCCGGCGCCATCCGGATCGTCGAACTGCAAGAAGCGCGCAAGCGCCGCATTCAGGTGGACTCCGCACCACAACGGCTGTTTGGCGCACATGGCAGCGACAAGGAGGATCTCACCGAGGAGGAACTGACAGCGATGCGCGCCCAAGCGGAAACCTACGTGGCAGGCCTCGTGCGCCGGGGCGCAGCACCGGGTCATCTTCGTCGATCCGGATTTTGGTCTGCGCGAGATGCAGAACTACGCCCTGCGGGTCATGCGCGATGGGGTCGGCGTCAAGATCCTCACGGGTGCTCCACGCATGCGCGACCTCGACGACAGTGCGACCGAAGCACCGGCCAACGCGCAGGAGAATACGCCAGCACCTGTTCGGCGAGGCGTTCACCTGCTGGCACAGCTTCGCGATGTGCAAAGCAAGCTTGGCCGCGGAGCGCCCGAAGCGTTCGTGATGCCCGGTTCACGCAAACCTTTGTTTCCCGACCGTTTCCTGGTGATCGACGACGTGGTGTGGGCATCCGGACCGTCGTTCAATGAACTTGGCGAGTGCATTGGCCTGATCAGCCGCGTTCACGAACCGCGGTCTGTCATCTCGGCCATCGAGCGCGCATTGCAACGGTCGCTATCCTTGGCCGATTGGATCGCGCAATCCGCGCTAGTAGAGAACCCGCCGGCCGGTGAAGCCGATGCCGCGGACGTTTGAGGATCATCTGCGCGAGCGGCGCGCGCGCATCGCGTGCTGGCTATCCCAGCGGACAGAGGCCGATATCCCTCTGCGAGGCATGGGTTCGCGACCTCGTGGAAGTGGTCGCGAGCCCCACTCCCGGCAGGAGCTGCCGCCGGAATTGGATTTGCTTGCCCGCCTGTCGGATGCGGGCTTCGCGCCTACTCCGACGCCCTGGCATGGCAGATCGCCGGGGGGCGAAGGAATCGAACCGGGGGACCGAATCGAGTCGACAGTTGGTAACTTCGGGATCTGGGTACAAATCACTCTCGCCATCCTGATCTTTCGAACTATCATTGGTACCGTGCTCATTCTGATTCGAGCAACGAGGAGGCGCTAACAAACCCCGCCAGAGCGGCGCATGAGGCAACGTTTCTGGTATGGGGGCTTGTTCTGACAGCAACGGCTGTCGGATGGTGGGTGGCTACACGGGGCGCATGTGGAAGCGTCGGCTGACAAGGGTCATCACGAACAGGTAGACGGCCCATTCACCACTTCATGAGCAGCCGCCGCAGCGTCGAGGGATCGACGCCGAGGGACCGGACGACTTGCGCCCTACCTTGCCCTGCACGATCATGCGCCGGGCAGAATCAAGCTGGTCGAGCGCGAGTTTCGCCGGACGGCCGACATGTCGCCCGTCACCTCAAACCTGCCGTTTGACGAATGGGTTGGACCGGCTGACACATCACGTCCATATCCTGGAAATGAACGGCGACAGTTACAGGCTCAATCAGACCAAGCGCCGCTCACGCCGTGCCAGTGCTGTCACCCCGGCGGATAATCCGACGCAAGCCTGATGCCTGGAGAAAAGGGCCAAGTTACCGGCCCTTCTTGCCAGCTTCCCTGATGTATTTTTGCTCCGGGAAACCGATGCACTTTTTCTCCGGCTTTGACATGGCCACCTGTTTAGAATTGGCGAGCTTTTTAGAGTTGGCTAGTTCTTTGGAAATGTGCCCGGCCAGCGTGGCTCCGGTGGTGGCGAGGCTTGAAAAAATGAGGAGCCCGAATTTTATTTTCCAAGTGTCATCACGTCACTCCGGCAAGTTCGCCCCGTTTGGGGCGGACACCCCGCGCACCCCACAATGCGGCGCGGTGTTGGCGGAAACATTGACCGCCGCCGTCCACCTCGAACCGGACGAGACGACCAAATCGGCTAAAGACGACCAAATCGGCTAAAAACGAGATTTGGCTGAGGGACCTTCATTCCATAGGATGAACCAGCGACTTAGGTTAAAAAGAAAACCGAAAAAGTAATTTGGGAATCCTTTGACCTATATTTTCCGATATCCGTCCACACGGCCTATAACGCATTTTAGGCCCAGAAACCGCCTGGTAGTAGGACGATTCATCTTTCGGATAGTACCGAATTATCTCTACGTCATGCCCCTCACCGGCTTTTGTGAAGCGGCATACGCCATCTTGCGACCCGCCCGTGCTGGTCCAACGAATAAAAGTCTTGTCTTCGATCCAACCTTCTTTTTTCGACATCGCGATTATTTCATCGATATAGATAGGTGATGGCCCTCTGCCGTCATTTATATGATCGTTCCAACCCATGGTTGTTTCCTTCCACTCAAAATCAAAGCGGCGCCTTGCCACAATCGAGAGCACTGCAAAAAGTCAGGGCATGATTGCAACGGCGTGCTCGGTTGCAGCGTTGTCAGCGTATCGCGCTCATGCGGCAGTTTGAGACAACAGAAGGTTCAAGCGCTTTCACCCGGCTAAATAGAGAGCGTTGAACAGCCCTGTACCGCTGCCGTGGGCGAAAATGCGGTCGCAATGTAGGCTTTTGGGTGTATACTGTGGGCGTGCCCGGATATCGAAATGGAAATCCCGGAATAATATGTTATAGAAGGTAAGGTGCCAAGATGCCGGAAGATCGGATTAGGGTTGCGCCCAATACAGTAGCGTATGCTGACAGGGAGAGCCACAAGCTAGTAGTGGAGTTTGCCATCCCAGGAGCGCCAACGGAAACCATCGATGTGAAGATCCTGGAAGACAGCGTCCACCTGACAGCGCCAGCAAGGGACATCGAGTATGTTTCAGCACTGGCTTTAGGTTGGCCGGTGAAACCTGACAAAGCCGAAGCGACCTACGAGCACGGACTGCTCCGAATCGAGGTGCCCTTCAAAGATCCGATGGAAGGTGCCGTGAAGATCGCCATCAAAGCAGGTGGCGCGGAAACCAAGACCAAAACAATCGAAGGTCAACGAACGTGAAGCAATTCTAGCCAAGTACATAATCCGAAACGTCCGCTTATCAACCAACTTCCCCAGCGGACATTCTTGAACGCTCGCTGGTCCGAGGCCCGGTCTTGCCAGCCCGCAGGGTGCGCGCGGGCGGCTCGCGGCCGCAGACGCTAAAGCCTTTTGCCCTGCCCGGCTCTTAAATATGTTTCCGTAACAGCTCTGCGCCCGTATGATCGCAACGATTGCCAGGCATGCTGGCGCGGGCGTGGCTCGTGGTTAGTTCAGGGCTGCTGCGCCTTCTCATGACCCGTGAGTGACCGGCGTGCTCGCGCATGAGATCACGCATATCGCCAAGCATGATGCCGAGCTGATGCAGCTGGCGCGGATCGTACGTGGCGGAGCGGCGGGCGGCTTAGGATTTTTTCCAACGAGCTTGAGCAGCGGCGCGCGCAATCTCAGAGCGCTGTTCTTTGGTTAGCTTCAATGCACGCGCTTTTCCGCCCTTGAGACCGCCTTTCCTGGCGATTTCCTTATACTGCCTTTTCGGGATCGCGTCCTCAATCTCGCCTGTCGCAATTTTCGCAACCATGATCGCAGTGCCGATCACATCGGCGGGGCGACGCTCGCCTTTTGGGCCTCGGTGCATTTGCTCAATCTTTGTGAAAGGCCGCGAAGGCCAGCGCTAACCGCACGGCTTCATCGACGGCATGAGTCTGACGATCTCTCTCAGATTCGCCGGGGAAAGTTTTTGTGCGCGTCAAGATCAAAATTGAGTGTTCGCCCCATGATGTCGCCCGTCACATATACGTGGAGACCGTCCCAACATACACTGTTCATGGTGATTTCCTCCTATCCTCACCGTATAGGAACTAGGGGACTGACGCGAGACCCTTCGTCAAGAGGGCCGAATTTCAAACTGAGGCACGGGAACAATGGCTAAACGTCGGGTAAAAGAGCGCCGCAAGCGCGCACATGAATTTAAGCGGCTGATCCAAGTCCATGGCGGCCTGAAAAAGCAGCCAGCGCCGCCATCGGCTGATCAGCATCTGCCGCCTCGCAAGGCAAGTTGAGCAGTTGGAACTCGACAGAGATTAATTGACACAATCAAACTGAGACACTACCCGGCGCTGGCGAACCTCCAGGCGAATCTCGAACTGGATGATATCCCGTCAATTACGGAAGAGACCAAGGCGGCGGTCCCTACAACCGGGATGACTGCAATTCGGCAAGGGGGCTTCGCGACTGGCTGGAGAAACTGCAGGCCGGTCTTGTCACCGAGGGCACAGCCGTGCCCCGCCTGGAACCGGGTGACGGCGCTCCGAATGAGAAGATCACGGACTGGCTAATCAAGATCAATGCATTGATTGAACGCCTGACAGTCGGGATTCCTGCCGGTCCCGAAGGGCGTGACGAAGAACAGCAGGCGCGGTGGATATTGGCCAATGTGCTTGACTGGCACAGGCGCGAAGAGAAGGCGGTATGGTGGGAGTATTTCCGGCTGGCCGACCTTTCGGCGGAAGACCTGCTCGATGAGCGCGCCGGGCTGTCCGGTCTTGCATTTGTGGGCGTCACCGGCGGCACCGCCAAAGCGCCGATTCACCGCTATAAATTTCCGCCGCAGGAAACCGAGCTTCGTGGCGGCGAGGACCTCTGCAATCTTGGCGGTGAGAAGCTCGGAAAAGTCGAAGCGATTTCAATTGACGACTGCACGGTTCATCTCAAGAAGCGCCAGGACAGCGCCGGCACGCCTCAAGCGCGCCGCGGCTCAAAAATCGACTGGACTTCTGCCGCAAAGGACGCATTGCTATGGGTGCCGGCCGGTGGACTTGGCCACCCGGTGAAACACTCAGGGCTCGCCTCGCGATGTGCGGGGCTTTGGGTCGTGCGAGCGTCAATTCCGGCGCCGCGAACCAACGGAGCCCAAACGATGTCGACCCTTTCCATAAA
>JBAUNU010000050.1:0-9065 GCA_049579405.1 Methylocella sp. | reverse complement strand
CGCCAACATAGGTTTCATCGGCCTCGACCACTTTGTTAGCGCCGCCAAGTCCGTCGCTGCCCTTATGGCCTGTGTCCGCCATGCCTTCGCGGCTACGCATGGCCATAAACCATGCAGTGCGATAGGAACCAAAGCCGAGCATACGCCAGAGCTGATGCGCGCTCATGCCCTTTTTGGAGGATGTGAGAAAGGGTGTTGCCAGAAGCCATTTGTGGAGCGGAATATGCGACCGTTCATAAAGTGTTCCTGTGCGAACGGTGAATTTTTCACGGCATTGACGGCAATGATACCAGCCTGGCCCCATGGACTTGCCGCCGAGTTTGCTAACCGTCTCAGACAAGCCGCAATGAGGGCACGTCGCGCCGTCTGGCCAGCGGGAAGCCTCTATAACTTTGCGGGCTTTGTCTTCGTCAGCGAAGGCCGAGTTGGTCAAGTAGCACATTGTCAGCTCCTATGCTTCTGACCATCCCACAGATTTATCGTTCAGTCAAGTGCATAATTGCGGGAATAAGCGTGTGTCGAAGCGTGAACACGTTGGGTATACCCCCACCAAAGGATTGAGCATAAAACTAGGAAAACTCCAAAGATCCAGCTGGAGCGAAAGTATAGACTACTTTCTGCAAGCAGCCTAGACAGCTCAATGGGGTCCTTAGTGGCAGTAAAGGACCGTCGCCAAATTGCATGCGCATACGGTGGCACAACCAGAATAAAAATTATTGCAAATAAGAAGGGTCCGTACTGCAGCGCGGCTTTTGCAAGGTCAATCGTGCCGTCAGTCTGAATTTGCATTGCTCACCTCATTGCCGGCGAATCTCCTCGCCGCCTTAGGCCGCCTCAGGCGATTTTGGCAGCTTAGCGGCTCGGCTCCTCGATCGAAGCGGCAAAATCGTAACGCAACAGCTTAAGGTATTATTGTGACTCAAGTCACCTTAGTGTGCAAGCGGGTTCGTGACACAATGCCGCAAAATCTTAAATCTCTTAGTGGGGGGTGGGGGTGACTATGACATCAAGGACGATGAGACCAAGGTGTTGTACTTTTCGGAACGGGTGGATCAGCATTTCTGTATGTAGTTGGCCAAGTTGTTCGATCGTCGGCGGAAGCAGCGCGATGACGAACAACGACACGTCACTTGCTCGTAAGTGCGCTCAATTGCAGGCGTTCGCTAAAGGCCGTTTCCGCTTCGGATCTGAAAAGCGGCCGTCCCGGGTCCCCAGCAAACGACGCACTTCGACCCTGAGCTTGCTCTCAGCCTAAATGATCCTTGGGACGCCTTGCGACGAGAGAACCTGAAACACACATTAGCTCAAGTTTTTTCCTCAGAGGCTCGCTATGGTACAACATCCTCCCGCCAAAGAATTGCTTACGGAAAAGAACAACAAAGAGTTTTGGGATGTGTTCGGGCGAGCTTTGAGAGCGGAGCCGAGGGATTACTCGACGATCCGCGGGGCATCGGGGCTTGAGCATTTTGTCGAAGCTATTTTCGTCGACGATAAAAGCAAGCGGGTCATCATCGTGTCCGCGGAGCCAAACCCTCGGATAGCTGCTTTAATGCGAGTAGAAGTTCAAGCGGCATTTGCGAATGCTCGCGTGCTTGTGGCGCGGCCAATTGCATTCGATATCGCAGCTTTTGCCCGTCAAATGGTGCAGCAGTTTGGTCTGGTCAATCTCCCGCTCAATGTCTTGACTGACAAGATGAAGGCCGTCGAAGCGCGGAACGATGATCCTGAAGCTGGTAAAGAAATAATGAGCATGTTTAGTCCATTAGGGTTCACATTTCAAAAGATCACACTCCCTATTGTGAATCAAATTCTGGCTGGTATACAGCAGCTCGCGCTGCTCGATTGGCAAGCCATCGCGGAGAGCTATAAACAATCCCCTACTTCCCCCATAATCCCTCTTACGAATCTGCTCACGAGGGACAGTATGGCTGTCGATCGACAGCACGGCATCTGCCCTTTGCCTCTTTACGAGTTCACCGAAAATGATTGGGAACTATTCTTGTCGGGCAGGAGAATTGAGGACATTGAAGTCCGTCTTAAGGCACTCGGAATTTTCCAATACTTTTTCCCTCCGCCCGATCAGATCGCACTTGGATTCGCGGACGCAAATTCAGCGCGAATAGGGACTATTGCATCTGCAATTGAATTGGCTCCAGCAATGGGACATCCGCTCGCTGCGCCAGAGTTGGTGAACAGTCGCGTTGATCCTGTTGGCATAGTTGGGCAACTCGTAGACCAAGGATTACTTGTCGAAGGCGAATTTGGATATGAGGTCACCGAGGACGGAAATAGGCAACGAACTACAGTTAGTTCCGACCACGAGAAGGCCTGATTTCAAAGATTCTTCAGCGATTTAACGTCAAATTTGAAGCGACCGTAACCCCTAAGGATTGGTTTCCGCACTGAAAAATTCCAGTTCCATAAGGTGCCGACGGGCCCCACGAGCCGATCCATCTGCGTGATCTCCGCCTTGCGGGCCAAAAGCAACCGTCCCAGGGCGCACCACCGAATCACCCCAAGTACCAACTTTCCGCGCGATCCTACTTGTCTGAGGGCTGCTAGATGTATGAGGCCTTGTAGGTTTTTGGCCCCAATCGTACCAAAATGTTAAGCCGGGGAGGTCGAGGAGCTCGGCCTTCGCCGGGAAGCCGGCCTTTGCCGTGACCTCGATATGGAGTTCATTGCTTTCCCCGTCCCGGCCGGTGACGTGCCTCCGTCAACGCGCGAGGCGATGGCCCTCGCCGAGGCGATAGTTGCGCGTCTGAACGAGGGAAAAGCCGTTGCCGTGCATTGCCGTGCCGGGATCGGACGCTCATCGCTCATCGCGGCATGTGTCCTCGTCCTTTTGGGCTTCGCGCCAGAAATGGCATTCGATCGCATCGGCAAGGCGCGGGGCGTCAAGGTTCCGGACACCGAAGGACAACGAGACTGGGTCGATATGTTTCGTGAAACGATAACAACCGGCGGCATCGAGGCTGGTCATTAGGCTCGGTCAAGTTCCAGCCGAACTCGACGGGCAAGATCATCGTCAGCGACGGCAATAAGGCCGCGCTGCTCGAATTTTACGACCAGGCCTAAGCGCAAAAAAAAGATTGCGGCCTCGACGGCGCCATAGTGGGCTGCCAACGTCCAACCTGCTCGCGGGGAAGGAATCGCCCTTTCGATTCAAGTGCCGCGTTCGTGAAAAGGATAGGATTGTGGCTGATACCGGATTGGGCGCTCTCGGTGCGATTGTTCCTGGCTCCCGGCTCGCGGTGCCTAACGCCGTCCCTGTCCGTCCTCCGGCAACCCGGATAGTCGAACCCGAAGCGGTTTCGCCGTCTCAAACGATCTTTGCCGCCGACCTTCCCGGCGGAGCCGACGCGCTGGGACTCGACGCGCCGCTCGGCCTTCTTGCCGGGCTCGCCGCGCATGCGCGCATCGAAACCCCGCTCACGATCGGTCTTTTCGGACCGTCCGGTTCGGGCAAGAGCTTCGCCTTGACAAGGCTTATCCGGTCGATCGAGGATTTGCGCGCGGCCAATCCGGATAAATCTTGCATTGGCGAAATCGTCACTCTTCGGGTCGATGCCGCCCATATCGAGGGCCATCCGGCCACGGCTCTTGCCGGCGAGCTTCATGCGAGCCTTGCCAGGACGTTTCCGGCTCTCGCGGCCGAAGCCGCACATGCCGCGCGCGATCCGCGTGCCGCCGCGAGCGATGCCTTGGAGCGGCTCGATGTGTCCCGCCGCAAATTCGAGGCCGAAAAGCGCGCCCTCGACGACGCCAATGCCCGGCGCGCCCGCCTTACCGAAAGCATCCTCTATCAAACCGCCGGATCGCAGATTGATGCCTATGCGTGCGCCAACAAGGCCCGGATCAAAGGCCTTCTCTCCAAGCTCGGCATCGCCGGCGATCCGCTTCCGGCCTACAAGGATATGGTGCAAACGATCGCCGGCACGCTTGGATGGGCTCGACGTGCCGGCTTCGTGACGCGGGCTTTTTTTGCGTTCAAGGGGCAAACGAAGTTGATCGCGATGGCGCTCCTTTTGCTTGTTTTGGGCGCGGCTCTTGGTTTTGCTATTGGCGAGGATACAGCCTGGCTTGGCTGGCTGCGGACCAACGAATCCTCCGTTTCAATCGCGAACTGGCTCGACGCTCATCTGGATTTGCTGGCAAGCCTGCGCGAAATTATTTTCCTTGGCGCGGCGATCGCACTCTGCGTCAATGTCTGGCGCGCCTCACGGTTGCTTCGGCTTGTGTTTCGCGGCGAGGTCTTGCTGCAAGCCGATCTTGCCGTCGCCCGGCGCGAAACGGACGGCCTGTTTGCCCATCAGACGCGCCGTGTGGAGGCCCTTGCCGCCGAAGTGAGCACGTTTTCCCGCCACGCCGCCGAGGCGGAAAGGCGGGCGGTTGACGCGCTTCCGGTAAGCTCCACCCTTGGCGAGTCCTCGCCTTTTGCCATCGATACCGCGACGGAGCAAGCGCAAGCCTTCGCGGCGGCCGTTGGTAAAATGATCGCAAGACCCCGCGAGACGCGCCCCGGGAGGAGCGGCGGAAGGGCGCCAGGGCGCATAGTTGTCGCACTCGATCACCTCGATGCCGTGCCCGCTTCCCGCGGGCGTGAAATTCTTGTTTATGCGCGGTCCTTGTTCAACCAGGGATTTGTAACGGTGATCGCGGCCGATCCGGCACGGCTCGCCGGCGCGGCAGGCGCGGCCGCGCCGAGCCTCGACAAATGGATCCAGGTGCCGTTTCAGATCGGCGAGCTCGCGTCGCGCGCCAATTACGCGAATCTGGTCCGCGCGATTCTCGGCGGTCAGGGCGCCCTAGAGCCGCAGGTTCGCCACGCGGAGACATCGGCGCTCCCGGCACTCGACCAGCCGGTGTCCGGCGCCGAAACCCAACTTCTCGCCGATTTGGCGCCGCTTGCTGGCAGTTCGGCCCGCGCATTGAAGCGCTTCGTCAATGTTTACCGCCTCACGCGGGCGGCAGGCCCAAATCATCAAGGCGCGCTCGCCTTCATGCTGGCGCTCGACGCCGGCGGCACGCCATCCGAAATCGCCGCGGTGCATGATGCACTATCGAACAGCGAGCCGGAGGCGGATCTCGACCTTCATCATTGCGGCCCGCGCGTCGTCGCGGCACTTGCCGCGGTGCAATCCGCGCAAGGAAAAGTAAGCCTGGACGCCGCGCGGCAGGCGGCCGCGACCGCCCGGTTGTTCTCGTTCAACGGTTGAGGCAGCAGCCTCTTCCTCTTCGAGGGGCCCATGGCGCCGGATTATACCAGATGGGGTATTCGGCCGGCCGTCGTAACCCCCGGGATTGGTTGAGGCGCTGCGCTTCAGGCTGATGAGAGATGCTGGTTGGAGACAAGCATGGCTGAGACGGGTAAATCTTCGTCCAAAGAAAAAGTCGCGAAACCGAACAAAGAAACGCATAAAGAGCAGAAGAAGCTCCTCACTCGCGAATCTGAGGATTCATTTCCGGCGAGCGACCCTCCCTCCTTGACACAGCCGGCCACAGAATTGGGGGTCCGGATCGTAAGCGCGACAAAGCGAAGTAAAGCCGGCGCCGAAACCGATCCAGGCTCGGCCTTCACTACGGCGGCCCTTCCGGATAAGCGCGCATCAAATCCGCAAGGTGCGCTTGGCGAAGTCGCTCGCGACAGTGATCGAGGATCACTATCTCTGGATACGCTATTACTGAGCTATGCTGAATTCGACGCGCCGGTCCTTGCGAAGGCGATCTTCGACCGTACTGATACTGCGGCCTTCCGTTGTCCCGTTTTTGCTGGCCAGGGAATGGGAACTGCCGTAACCCTTCGCGCTCAGCATGGCGGGGTTGACCCCCGCATCGACGAGGACTTGGCGCACTGCATTCGCACGCCGTCGCGACAGCCTCGTATTAGCGGCCTGCGTACCGACGCTATCCGTGTAACCGCTAATCCGAACCGTCGTTCCAGCAGGCAATCGTTTCATCAGACCGGTCGCCTGCCGCACGAGAACCTCCGTGTCCGACGGAACCTCGGCGCTATTGGTAGCGAAATAAATGGTTGGGAGATTAGGAGTATTCGCGGCGCCAAAAGGGTTTTCGACGCTGAATCCAGGTGTGAGCGCCAAAGACGCGGCCGGCGTGCTGCTACCTGCAATTGTAGCGAATGCGAATTGGGGCCCAAGAACGGATTTCAGCGAACTCATGATCCTATCCCGGTCTGCTTCAGGAATCGCTCCACCGACGCTAGCCGCATTTCCTTCAAACAGCACCTGCAACCCCGGTATCTTGAAATTATCGAGCGCTGCCCTGAAACCCTTGGCCCAGTGCGCCGGGCCAGCATTCAAGTCGACGGAGAGGTCGCCGGTAATTTTCTGAGCTCCGAACACGGTTTTGAGCGAGTCAGTAATGGAACTGCGAGTAGCGTCGTCTCCGACTGTACCTGAGTAAGCAATGAGCCCGTTCTCATTGTGTAGCGCCAACCGCGCTGGTATCGAAGGCACATGCGGGGACGCCACAGGCGCATTTTGCACCACAGTTGGCGTGGCGTGGATGGCCCCACGATCGCCTGCCCCAATGAAATATCCGAGGAGCAATCCTAGCGTAATCAGCAGAGAGGCGCCCGGAATAAGCAACGGTCTGAACCCGGCAGCGGCGCCACTGTGTTCCGTTTGGCTCGGTCGAATTTGCTCTGCTCGATGCTGCGTAATTTCGTTGATGGGGGTGGATGAACGTATGGCCGAGTCGCGGAAACTCGCTGCCCAAGCAGTAATTGCTGATGGGATAGCTCCGCCCTTTGCCAGCAGGACGATGATTTCGGGTATTGCATAGCCTAAAATCGTCCTGGCGAAGCGTTGGCTCACGCCAATTTTATTGGCAATGCCGCTAATGGCGTCGCTGCCTAGCGCCTGCTCCACCTCTTGCCCCGACAGAGGCACGGGGTCTGGTCCTCCCAACCAGGAAACAACCTCGACGGCGAACTCGGCGGCCTTGAACCTATTCAGGAAAGCACCAGTACCGCCTGGCCGTCCAGTGATGAGGCCCAGAGTCTCTTGGGCTAGCAGGCCGGCCTCCGGCCCGAGACGGTACCTCGTGTCGAGGTCTTGAATAAGTTTATCGAAGCTCGCCATCTGCGCCTTGAACTTGGCTTGCTTGTTCATCGGAACTTCTCCGGCTCGCCATTCCGCGATCAACCGGGAATTGCGGCCGCTGGGCAAAATTATCCCACGGGCCAAACTGAACCGCTTCAATAACGCCGGGCGCGACGTCGAGTTCCCGATAGGCGAGCAATCCCGCGCACCCATGCTGGCCTTCGCATCGGCCCGCGCGCGTGGCCGCAACTAAAGGAGGCAACGCGCGGAACGATCGACCGCGAGTCGGGTCGAGTGCTTGCGAAAATTCTCAATGACATGATAGCTCGGCGGGGAGCCAAATTCCCTGACAAGAGAGAAAATAACAGGGGTGTTGGGTTCGCGGTGCCGTTCAGAGTGCTGTACCTCCTCAACGCCCAATGCGACGATGCCGAGGCCGCCGTCGGCGCAGATGTCTTAGCCGGCCTTTAGCTACGAGCGCTTGTCGATCGAAACGTAGTCGCGTCTCGGCGAACCTATGTAGAGCTGGCGCGGGCGGCCGATTTTCTGACTTGGATCTTCGATCATTTCCTTCCATTGCGCGATCCAGCCGGTGGTACGTGCCACCGCGAAAAGCGCGCAGAACATCGACACGGGGAAGCCCATCGCCTTCAGCGTGATCCCGGAATAGAAATCGATATTGGGATAGAGCTGCTTCTCGATGAAATATTCGTCGCTCAGAGCGATTTTCTCTAACGCCATCGCGACATCGAGCAACGGGCTATCCTTGATGCCGAGTTCGTTCAGGACATCGTGACATGTCTTCTGCATGATCTTGGCGCGCGGGTCATAGTTTTTGTAGACGCGGTGGCCAAACCCCATGAGCCGGAATGGATCGTTCTTGTCCTTGGCGCGGGCGATGAACTTCGGGATATTCTCGACCGTGCCGATTTCCATCAACATTTTGAGCGCGGCTTCATTGGCGCCGCCATGCGCCGGCCCCCACAAGCACGCCACGCCCGCGGCGATGCACGCGAACGGATTGGCGCCGGACGAGCCCGCAAGCCGCACCGTTGAGGTCGAGGCATTCTGCTCGTGATCGGCATGGAGAATGAAGATGCGATCGAGAGCACGGGCCAAAACCGGACTAATCTTATAGTCTTCGCACGGCACGGCGAAGCACATGCGCAAGAAATTCGAGGCATAATCGAGCTCGTTCCTCGGATAAATGAAAGGCTGGCCGAGCGAATATTTATACGCCATCGCGGCGAGGGTCGGCATTTTGCCGATCAGTCGAAACGACGCCACCATGCGCTGCTTTGGATCTGAAATATCGGTCGAATCGTGATAAAAGGCCGAGAGCGCTCCCACGCTCGCCACCAGCACGGCCATCGGATGCGAGTCGCGGCGCAGGCCCGAGAAGAACCTGGCCATCTGCTCATGCACCATCGTGTGCCGCGTGACTCTGTGGTCGAAGTCCTTCTTCTGTACGGCCGTCGGCAATTGCCCATAGAGCAAGAGATAGCAGGTCTCGAGGTAATCGCCGTGCTCTGCGAGCTGCTCGATCGGATAGCCGCGATAGAGCAACACACCCTGGTCGCCGTCGATGTAAGTGATCTCCGATTCGCAACTCGCCGTCGAGGTGAAACCAGGATCGTAGGTGAACATTCCAGTCTGAGCATAGAACTTGCCAATATCGACAACCGAAGGACCGATTGTTCCGGCCTTGACCGGCATTTGGACGGTGGAATTGCCGATACTAAAGGAGCCGGTCGTCGCGCTCATGGGGCTGATATCCTTAGGTTCGTTGCGGCGAGCCTTGCGAGCCATGCATGTAGGCTCCGACGCAATATGAATGATGCGGCGCAGCAACACTAGCCTATGCGCGGCGTCCTTTCAAGCGGAGGAAAACCGAGGCGGTATGTCGGTTTGATTCCGGGTGGTTGGCCTGCCAAATGTCTTGCTGCACCGTCTGTTTTGGCGCGATCTCCAGCGAGACCAGTTAGCCGATCATGCGGCGAG
>JBAUNU010000049.1:0-8285 GCA_049579405.1 Methylocella sp. | reverse complement strand
AACAGGTCGCCGTCACGCACGAAGCGTCGAGCAAGAGCGCGACGGCCAGCCCCGCCATAAACATCCCATCCCCATCAAATCTTCCTTCGGCGGAACCACCCATATCAACCACTGTCCCAGAGCCGCCGCAACACCCGGACTTGGTCAGTCCTGCCGCACAGCCACCCAGCGTCCCAGGAGCGGGAAGCCAAGGCGTGGTGCCGCAGGGTTGGATTGGGGTGCACACTTGGCCGTTGACCCAGGAAATTGCCGATAGACTCGGCCTAAAGTCCACTAAGGGCGCTCTCGTCGCGGAAGCATGGCCGAACTTTCCAGCCAGCGCGGCGGGAATTAAATCAGGCGATGTGATCCTCTCCATCGACGGCGAGCGGATCGATGGTCCGCCCGACGTCACTCGCAAGGTACTGGCGCTTGGTCCTGGCAAAAAGGTTGATGTGATCTTTTGGCGCGATGGATCGGAGAAAACCGTGTCGGTTACGCTTGGGTCGCATCTACCGGGGGACGTAATTCGCCTCGTTGAAACTTTCCCCGATGGCCGCCGGTATGACGGCGAGTTTCGCGATGAACAAGTGGAACGGCCAAGGTGTCCTCACTTTCGCGAATGGCGAACGTTATGAGGGCGAGTTCCGCGATGGCGAGTATAATGGCCACGGCGTGTAAACTTGGCCAAATGGTCAGCGGTATGAAGGCCAGTGGCGCGATGACAAGATGAACGGCTACGGTGTGTTGACACTTGCCAAGGACAAGGGCAAGCGAAAGGGCGACCGGTATGAAGGCGAGTTTTTGGATGGCACGTATAACGGCTACGGCGTGTACACTTATGCCAACGGCTACCGGTATGACGGCGAATGGCGCAATGGCAAATGGGCCGGGCACAATAACAAAAAAGCGGGGTCGCACATTCGTCACGGCGGGCTGCATAGAAGGGAATCTTTGAGTGCGGCGAATTCGGACTCGCGCCGTGGCTCGCGTCCCGTTCGTATCGGCCACGTCTATATTGGCTCAAATGTCTACATCGGGGGGCGACCGGTCCGAGCACATTTAGATAAGAAGACTGAAACCAAATAACAAAAGCAGGACCGCATGTCCAGCGACGCAGTTTCGTAATAGCGGCGCCGAAGCTGAGCAGCAACCGACTGATCGCCAAACTTACAATAATTATGCGCAATCCCACTCGTCTCAAGCCGAAGGACGTATGCGGCCTTGTAAGGTTTTAGGCCCCAATCGGACAAAAATGTTTCACGTGAAGCATTTTGGTACGATTCTACGCGCGGACCGGTCATTCCTCATGCCCGTTGGCATGATGCGCGCCATCGCCGGAAGGTCAGACAACGATCGACTGAGCATTTTCGTTGCTAACGGAAATAATCTTCCAAAATCGCCGCATAAATCTCGGTCAGACCCTCGAGGTCTGCGATCGCGACATGCTCGTCCACCATATGCGCGGTCGCGCCCAAGAGGCCGAACTCGAGGACCGGGCAATAGGCGCGGATAAACCGCGCGTCGGATGTTCCGCCGGAGGCCGAAAGCGTTGGGCGGCGTCCTGTTTTCCTTTCGACCGCATCGGCAACAAGTCTTGTGAAGGAATCCGGCGTTGTCAAAAAGGCCGGGGCATTGCAAGGCTCGAATTCGAGCGTGAATGTCATCCCCACGTTGTCCAGTCTGCGCCGCAACTCGGCGCCAAGCGTCTCCGGCGTCCAAAGATCGTTGAAGCGCACATTTACGCGCGCACGAGCCTCCGCCGGAATGACGTTGAACGCCGGGTTGCCGACATCGACCGACACGATTTCGAGATTCGAGGGCTCGAAACGCGGCGTGCCTTTGTCGAGCGGTGCGGCGGTCAAGGCGTCGAGCAGCGCCATGAGTTTCGGAATGGGGTTATCCGCCCGTTCGGGATAGGCGGCGTGGCCTTGGCGCCCCGCGACAATGAGCGTGCCATTGAGGCAGCCGCGCCGGCCAATCTTGATCGTGTCGCCGAGCGCGTGCCAGCTCGTCGGCTCGCCGACGATGCAATGATCGAACCGCTCGCCATTTTCATAAGCCCAGCGCAAGAGCTTTTCGGTACCGTTGATGGCGGGGCCTTCCTCGTCGCCGGTGATGAGAAAACCGATCGAGCCCTTGTCTGATCCGTGTTGCGCAATATAAGCGCAGGCAGCGGCGGCGAAGGCGGCAACCCCGCTTTTCATGTCGGCCGTGCCGCGCCCCCAAACCGCGCCATCCGCCACCTCTCCCGCGAAAGGATCGAACCGCCATTTCGCCGCGTCGCCCACGGGCACCACGTCCGTATGGCCGGCAAAGACGAGATAAGGCGCGCTTGTGCCGAAGCGGGCGTAGAGATTGTCCACCTCCGGCGTGCCGGGTTCGGAAAACGTAAGCCGCTGCGTCGCGAAGCCCGCCTGTTTCAACGCCGCGTCCAGAACGCCGAGCGCCCCGCCATCTTCCGGCGTCACCGAACGGCAACGGACAAGCGCGCGGCAAAGGGCGAGAGCGGCTAACGACATGGAAGTCTCAGTGGTTTTGGTGGGCGCGAGCGTTTCCTGTGTGTTAAATTTTAAGCGCGAGTGGATCGGATTATTTGATTTCTTTCAGCCGCATATATGCGTCCTCAATGATCTGCCTATGATCAAAAGCAAGAGCGCAATCCCGCCACTCCCCTACCACTTCGGCGCGTGCGGCATCGTCGGCGGCACGCAAGTGCGAGAGGTCCGCTTTTGCGGTGTACGCAACTGAGATGACGTGTCCGCGTGGATCTCTGCCGGGAGTCGAATAAACGCCAACCAGACGCATATCCTCAAGGTCAAGATTGGTTTCTTCTTTCAGCTCTCGCTTGCACGCATTTTCGACAGTTTCGCCTGCTTCGACGAACCCGCCGGGTAAGGCATAAGCATCCTTGAATGGCTCATGCTTCCGTTTGATCAGTACGATGTTTCCTTCGTCGTCAGTAACCACGCAGTCCACTGCTAATCGGGGGCTACCCATCACTTGCCTTTCAAACCGTTGACAAACTGGCTATGAAGCCGCACCTGCCCGGAAGCAAGTACGAGGGCCGCGCGGGAGCCCTTGCTTGCATGCGTATCGCGGGAGCAATGCGTGGGTTGATCTGACAAACCCCAGGCGATTGCCGGCCCGCCAAGTTACGAGCGAAACGTTCCCCGCCTGTAGAATTGGTAGCAATCATTGCTCGTTTTGGCCATACCCGCCAAACGCGGCAGGAAGAGATCAGGCGTAGGCAAACACCACTTGTCTTGATCAGGAAGCGCGTCGGCTAGGGAAACGTCACGATGCAGAATCCCGGCCTCGACTTTGCCCTCGGTCCCGAGCTGGACGCGCTGCGAGATACCGTGCGCGCCTTTGCATCCGCGAAAATCGCGCCGCGCGCGGCCGAAATCGATCGCTTCGATAATTTTCCAATCGATCTGTGGCCCGTGATGGGCGCGCTCGGACTGCACGGCATCACGGTCGAGGAGAATTATGGCGGCGCGGGCCTTGGCTATCTCGCGCATTGCATCGCCATGGAGGAGATCAGCCGAGCCTCGGCTTCCGTCGGTTTGTCCTATGGCGCGCATTCCAATCTTTGCGTCAATCAGATCCGCCGTAACGGAAATGATGATCAGAAGCGCCGCTACTTGCCGAAACTGATTTCCGGCGAGCATGTCGGGGCGCTGGCCATGTCGGAGCCGAATGCCGGTTCCGATGTCGTCTCGATGCGCCTTCGCGCGGACAAAAAGGGAAGCCGCTACATCTTGAACGGCACAAAATTATGGATCACCAACGGCGCCTATGCCTCGACCCTCGTCGTCTATGCCAAGACCGATCCAAATGCCGGCGCGCATGGCATCACCGCATTCTTGATCGAGAGCGGATTTAAAGGGTTTCAGGTGGGACAAAAGCTCGACAAGCTCGGCATGCGTGGATCGCCCACGTGCGAACTCGTGTTCGAGGATTGCGACGTGCCGGCAGAAAACGTGCTGGGCGAGGCGGGCGAGGGAGTCCATGTTCTGATGTCGGGCCTCGACTACGAGCGCGTCGTGCTCGCGGCGGGTCCGCTCGGGATCATGCAGGCCTGTCTCGATATTTGTCTGCCCTATGTCCGCAGCCGAAAGCAGTTCGGCCAGGCGATCGGCGAATTCGAGCTCGTTCAGGGCAAGCTCGCCGACGCGCACACAAGGCTCAATGCCTGCCGGGCTTATGTTCATGCGGTGGCCCGCGCATGCGACAACGGCCACACCTCACGCAAGGATGCGGCGGGCGCCCTGCTCTTCGCGGCGGAGCGCGCGACAACGACGGCGCTCGACGCGATCCAGCTTCTCGGCGGCAACGGCTATACCAACGATTACCCGGCGGGGCGGCTGCTGCGCGATGCCAAACTCTATGAGATTGGCGCCGGCACGAGCGAGATCAGACGAATGTTGATCGGGCGCGAGCTGTTTGACGGAAATTAGAGCATCATCCCAAAAAGTTGCAGACTTTTAGGATAAGATGATGCGACAAATCAAAGTGATAAGATCGCTAGCGGTTCACCTTGAAGCGGCCATGGTTCAACCCGATGAATGTTCTGAAAACAGCCATCGCGCCGGAGAGCAAAAATTTTGCCGCGAACAAAGCCGCGATGCAGGGCCTGGTCGAGGATTTGCGCGGCAAGGTCGCGCGCATTACCCAAGGCGGCGGAGACAGGGCACGCGCGCGGCACATCGCGCGCGGAAAACTTTTGCCGCGCGATCGCGTCACGGCGCTCATCGATCCGGGCACGCCGTTTCTGGAGTTTTCGCAGCTTGCCGCCTATGAAGCTTACGCGGACTCCGTTCCGGCGGCGGGATTGATTACGGGCGTGGGAAGCATTTGCGGCCGGGAATGCGTCGTCATCGCCAATGACGCAACCGTCAAGGGCGGCACCTATTATCCGCTGACCGTCAAGAAGCATCTTCGCGCGCAGGAAATCGCAAGCGAAAACCATCTGCCGTGCATCTATCTCGTCGATAGCGGCGGCGCCCATCTGCCAAGCCAGGACGAAGTCTTTCCCGATCGCGATCATTTCGGCCGCATCTTTTACAATCAGGCGAGGTTGTCGGCGGCGGGCATCCCGCAAATCGCGGTGGTGATGGGAAGCTGCACGGCTGGTGGCGCCTACGTCCCGGCGATGAGCGACGAGGCGATTATCGTGGCGGGACAGGGCACCATCTTTTTGGCGGGTCCGCCGCTCGTCAAGGCGGCGACCGGCGAAATCGTCTCGGCGGAGGATCTCGGGGGCGCCGATGTTCATTCACGTGTCTCGGGCGTCGTCGATCATTATGCATTGAGCGACGCAAACGCGCTGTCGCGTGCGCGCCAAATCGTCGCCACCCTTAATCGCGTGAAGAGCCCAGGCGTCGCGGTTCGCGAGCCCGCCGAACCGCTTTACGATGCGCAAGAAATATACGGCATCGTCCCCGCTGATCCGCGCGAGGCTTATGACGTGCGCGAAATCCTTGCCCGCATCGTCGACGCCAGCGTGTTCGACGAGTTCAAGGCGCTCTATGGAACGACCCTTGTCTGCGGATTCGCGCACATCTTCGGCTATCCGGTGGGCGTCCTCGCGAATAACGGAATCCTGTTTTCGGAATCGGCGCTGAAGGGCGCGCATTTCATTGAACTTTCCTCGCAACGCAAGATCCCGCTCGTGTTTCTGCAAAACGTCACCGGCTTCATGGTCGGCCAAAAGTACGAGGCGCAAGGCATAGCCAAGGACGGCGCCAAGCTCGTCGCGGCGGTCGCCTGCGCCAAAGTGCCGAAATTCACCGTCATCATCGGCGGCAGTTTCGGAGCGGGCAATTACGGCATGTGCGGGCGGGCCTTCGGCCCGCGTTTCCTCTTTATGTGGCCGAACGCCCGCATTTCGGTGATGGGCGCCGACCAGGCCGCCAACGTTCTGGCGCAAGTGCGCCGCGACAAAATGGAAGCCGCCGGAGAAATTTTGTCCGCCGATGAGGAGGAGGCGTATAAGGCGCCGGTTCGCGAGCGGTTCGAACGCCAGGCGCATCCCTATTATGCGAGCGCGCGGCTTTGGGACGACGGCATCATCGATCCGGCCGAAACCCGGATGGTGCTCGCCCTCTCGATTTCCGCCGCCCTCAATGCGCCGGTCGAGGCGACCCAATTTGGCGTTTTCCGGATGTGAGGAGCCCAGCGCCCTGAGCACTGCTTGACCATCTTCGCCGCGCCGCGCAGCCAGCAGGTCGGAGCGAAATTGAGAATGTCATGTTTGACGGAACCCTTGGGCTCAAGCGGTCCCGCCGCGCGGATCCTGTTCAAGCCGTCCCGTCGTCCTGCCGGCGCAAACCCTGTATTAAGCCTAATGAAAGCTGAACTCCCATGGGTCGGCGAATCGGCCTATGAATTTGCCTATGACATGAAAAATATAGCCGCCTGGGCTCTGCATTCCGCAAGTCCACTTCGAGCGGCCTCCGGCAAAAAAGGCGCATGATGGTTCAAATGCCGTTTTTTAGAGAGGATAAGACGGTCTCCTTCGGCGAGAAGTTGGTGGCGTCCGAACAATTCCTGGTTCTTTTCCGGGATGGAATGGATCTGGTGAGCCGGGCGGCCACCTACCTCGACGGCGATGGCCGCGAGGAGGCGAAGCTGTTGCCGCGCGCGGCGGCGGTCGCCTATGCGGTCGAAAGCATGCGTTTGACGACAAGGCTCATGCAGGTTGCCTCCTGGCTGCTCCTCCAGCGCGCGGTCAACGAAGGCGAACTGAGCCGCGCCGAGGCCGCCGCCGAAAAACGCAGGATTCGCTTGTCCGAGCAGGGCATCGTTTCCGGCAAGGATGTCCTTGTCCGCTTGCCGCCGCGTCTGCGCGACCTCATCGGGATATCGCTTCGCCTGCAGGCGCGCATTATCCATCTCGATCTTCTGATCTATGAGTCGTGCGGCGCGCGCGGCAAGGAGAGCCTGCCGGTGAGCCCGGTGGAAAGCCAGATCGAGCAATTGCGCGCGGCGCTCGGCGCCCCGCGTGTGCCGTCGCCGACAACGTGACGTCCGCGCGCGTTTGGGATGCTTGCCGAATTTGCGAGAGAGACAGGATCGAAGCGGAGTGCGCGGGGTGAGGACGCACGGATATTTCCGGACCGAGGCATCCGCGTTGCCGACCTCGTCGGCCGAAACTACGCCCGGGCGCCCGGCGCAGCCAGAGGCGGATTATTTCAGACTATCGCGCCTGCCAGGACGCCATCGCGTCATCCAGGGCGCGCTGCCCCGAGGGTCCTTTTTCGAAGGTCAATTTCGCAACATGGCCATTGGCGAGAACGATCGGAACATCCAACCATTCACGTGATCGCAGAAGATCGAGATTGAATGCCTCGGCGTCGCCGCGGGCGAGACCGACGAGGAAGGAATTCTCCATGACCGGCACCGTGCTCCCCTTCAGCGGCTCTCCCGTCCGGTCGTCCTCGCGGCGCATCTGCAACACGCTGATCTGCTTGATATTGCCCAAAGGGCTGTCTTGCGGCACCGTAAACTTCAGCTTTATGGTATGCGAAGCGGACAATGTGCCGTCGAAATTTTTTTGAATCGTCATCGCCACTTGCAGCTTTTCTTCAGGTATGTCGACCTCGGCGCGAACCGCCGAACTGAGCGGCTCATCTGGTCCATTGCTGACGTTATCGACCCGCCAGACGACCGTGCCAAGAAAGGTTTTCACCTTGGATTTTTCTTCCGGCGCCTCCACGAGAAGCGCGGCGCGCCGGGCGACGGGGATGGGGGGGTTGGCGGGTTCAGAACCGATTTAGGCGGCATCGTTGCGATCGGCGGATGACGCAGACCCGGGTGTCAGGGTGCCGGCGCCGATGCGGTCGACGATCTTGCCGCCCGCGCCCGCCTCGCCTTGGGTCGATGGCGAAGGAGGTTGCGGGCGCACAAGATCTTCGGGGCGATCACGCAGCTTATAGGCGGCGATCGCGACAAGGACAACGACCAGAGCGACGATTCCACCGACGACCACAAGGTGCCTTGCTGGAGCGGCATCCCGCGCGAGCCGAGGCGCGAAAGGATGTTGAGCTTCAAGCCGCGTTCTTGCCGCGGGTTCGAAACTTTCGGGGTTCGGGTTGGGCGCTTCCGGGGCGGACGCTTCAACGGCGGGCGTCTCCAAGGCACGAGCCTCCGGGAAGGATGATGCTGGGGCAAATGCATCGAAGTCGCCCCCGTCCGAAGCTGTTTGGCCGGGAGAAGCGATGGCCGTTGCCGGGGCCAGAGGCTCGTCCTGGGTGGCCGAGGGCTTCGCCGTAGTCCGCGCCGGTTGAGCCGGGTTGCGG
>JBAUNU010000048.1:0-4749 GCA_049579405.1 Methylocella sp. | reverse complement strand
CAGGATGATGGCGTTCTTCTTCGCGATGATGATGTTTTCGTTGGCGGGGATACCCCCGCTCGCGGGCTTTTTCGCCAAATGGTATGTCTTCAACGCGGCGATCCAGGCGCGGCTTTACCCGCTTGCGGTCATTGGCGTTCTGTCGAGCGCGGTCGCGGCGTTTTATTATCTCCGGATCGTCAAGGTCATGTATTTTGACGAGCCCGCGCCCGCCTTCGATAGGCCCGCGCCCGCGCTGCGTATCGTGCTTGCGGCGAGCGGCATTCTCGTGGTGTTCTTGTTCGCCTATCCTGGCCTCTTCATCGACGCCACCATGGCGGCGGCGAAGTCGCTTTTTTAAATTTGCAGACTATGGGGGTTTTGCCCTGTATCGTCTCGCCGGAGCGGCCAAAGACAAAGCGTTCCGTCTGGTCCATCATGACCGGCTCGCCTCGACCAACGACGAGGGTTTGACGCGCGCCAAAGAGGGCGATCCCGGCCGGCTATGGGTGGTCGCCGACACCCAGGCCGAGGGGCGGGGCCGCAATGGCCGCGTCTGGTCGTCGCCGATGGGCAATCTTCATGCGAGCCTGCTGCTGATCGATCCGGCGCCGCCGTACAGGGCCGCGGAACTCGGCTTTGTCGCCGGCGTCGCGACGGCCCATGCGCTGCACGAAATCCTTTGCGGAGATCGCTGTCTTGCTATCAAATGGCCGAATGACATTCTCCATGACGGCGCCAAGCTCTGCGGAATATTGTTGGAAAGTGCAAATCTTCCCGATGGACGCTTCGCATGTGTCGCCGGTGTCGGCGTGAACTGCCGCCGGCATCCCGCCGATACGCCTTACAAAGCAACCAATCTCTCGGCGATCGCTGGCCAGCCGGTCGCGCCTGAAAGAGTGTTCTCGCGGCTTTCCGCGACGATGACGCATTGGCTCGATGTTTGGGCCGCGGGCGACGGTTTCGAATCGATCCGCGCCGAATGGCTCTCGCTCGCCGCCGGTCTTGGCGCATGGATCGGCGTGGCGCGGCCCTCGCAAACGATCGAAGGCACGTTTCAAACGATCGATGCGGCCGGACGGCTCATTGTCGGACAGCCGTGCGGTGAGGTTGCGATCGAGGCGGGCGACGTTTTCTTTTCGCCGCGGCCGGTCGGCTCTGCCACGGCCGGGGGATGAAGGAGCGCATTCAGGCCGCGCGACGTTCCCTGGCGTGTCGCCTTGTTGTATTTTTTCACGAACCGGTTGGTGCTCGCTGGATCGTGCCGTGAAGGTCGCGGAAAGGCTTGTGTAAATGAACGAAGGAAATGACGAGCTCGTCTTTGTGCCTCTTGGAGGCCTGGGCGAAATCGGCATGAACCTCGCGCTTTACGGCTTTGGCCGCAAGGGGCACTTGAAATGGCTGATGGTCGATTGCGGGGTGGCTTTCGCTGGCCCCGATTTCGCCGGTATAGACCTCATCATCCCGGACATAAGCTTCATCGCAAAGATGCCGGCTGATTTGGCCGGCCTCGTGATCACCCATGGGCATGAGGATCACATCGGCGCGGTCGCTGACCTATGGCCGCGGCTTGGGTGTCCCGTCTATGCGACGCGGTTCGCCGCCGCGCTTCTTGAAGCCAGGCGCCTCGCCGAGCCCGGCGCCCCGAATGTTCAAATCACCGTCGTCGCGCAAGGAGCGACGGTCGCGATCGGTCCTTTCGATGTTGAATTTATCGCCGTGGCGCATTCGATCCCGGAAAGCTCGGCGCTCGCCATCCGCACGCCGCTTGGCACGATCCTTCATTCCGGCGATTGGAAAATCGATGCCGCGCCGGGAATAGGCAAGCCGACCGACGCTAAACGTCTTGCCGCGATCGGCGCCGAGGGGATTTTGGCTCTCATCTCCGATTCGACCAATATCTTGCGCGAGGGCGTCAGCCCCTCGGAAGCCGACGTCGGCAAGACCTTGCGCGACATCGTCGGTAGCGCTTCGGGGCGTGTCGTGGTTACCACTTTCGCTTCCAATGTCGCGCGCATTCGCGCCGTCGCCGAGGCCGCCATGGCAGCAAAACGCACGGTCGTGCTGGTCGGCCGCGCGATGGAGCGGGTTGTCGCCGTCGCGCGGGACTGCGGCTACCTCGACGGCATTCCGGATTTTTTTTCCCAGGATGCATTTGCTCACATGCCACGCGACAAACTGGTCGTGCTGGCAACCGGAAGCCAGGGCGAGAGCCGCGCCGCGATCGCCCGCATCGCGGATGGCGACCACCCGGTCGTCGCACTCGATCCCGGCGACAAAGTGATTTTTTCCTCGCGAACCATTCCCGGCAATGAAAGGGAGGTCGGCCGCATTATCAACAATCTCATAAGGTCAGGCGTTGAAGTCATCACCGATCGCAGCCCGCTCGTCCACGCCTCGGGTCACCCGCGCCGCGGCGAGGTCGCGCAGCTCTACGCCTGGACCAGACCCCAAATCTCGATTCCCGCGCATGGCGAGGACATTCATCTCGCCGAACATGCGGCTTTCGCCAAATTGCAGGGCACGCGGCATATCATCAAGGCGCGCAACGGAGACGTTGTGTTGCTTGCGCCGGGACCCCCTGGGATCGTCGGTGAAGCGCCAAGCGGCCGTCTCTTCAAGGACGGAAATAGCCTCGTTCCCTTTGGCGATGAAGCCTTGAAAACACGCCAGAGACTCGCGGTTTCGGGGATCGTGACAATTGCCTTGGCGGTTACCGCGGAGGGTGATCTCGCCGGGGTGCCTGACGTCATGACGGCAGGGATACCGGCGCGCGCCGGTGCCGGCGCCACGATCGACGCAATCGTCGACGACGCGCTGTTTCAAATCTTCGATCAGTTGCCCCGGCAAAAGCGGCGCGACGCGGATATCGTCTCCACTGCGATTGAAAAAGCGGTGCGCAACGCCATCGCCGGAGCATGGGGCAAGCGGCCCGCGGTCCATGTTTTGGTCGTTGAGGTGTGATCGCATGCGGGACCAGTTCGCGTGATCGGGCGGTTGAATCATGTCGCCATCGCGGTCCAGGATCTCGCCGCCACGAGCCAAGTTTATCGCGCCGCGCTCGGCGCCAGGGTGAGCGGGCCCTTGGCCTTGCCGGGACATGGCGTGACAGTGGCTTTCGTCGAGCTCGAAAACACCAAAATCGAGCTGATCGAACCGCTCGGCGACCATTCGCCGCTAGCCAAATTCCTGGCTGAAAATCCTGGCGGGGCGATTCATCATCTCTGCTTCGAGGTCGCCGACATTTTTGCGTCGCGCGAGCAACTGAAACGGGCAGGCGCGCGCGTCCTCGGCGATGGACGCCCTAAAATCGGGGCGCATGGCAAGCCAGTGCTTTTTTTGAGCCCGAAGGATTTTGCGGGAACCCTGATCGAACTCGAACAGATTTGAAACGCCCGGTCTCTTGGCCTTCCTTCGATTTTATGGACACGGGATTAGGCGGCTTGGCGCTCTGCCTTCGGGGGTGAATGGCCCGCCGCGGCCGCCGATGAGGACACCGCCGGAGTCATCGGCGCTTCATGGGAGCCGCGTCCACCGCGCTCCGGAACCCGGCATCTCCGCCGGGGCGGACGCGGCGCGTCGGGTGGAGCGCCGGAGAGACCCCACCGGCGCGGAGGGCGCTAATGCAGGGCGAGCGGGGTCAGAGCGCTGATATTGTCGTTCGCGTTTCCGTCGATACCGTTGTCGCCGTAGCTAAATATCGTGCCGCCGGACGCGGCAACTCCAGTCCCATTCCCCGTGACCACCGAACGCGCGACCCGGAGAACGGCAGTCGAGTCCGCCTCGAGTCCGGTTGTATTGTTGTAGCTAGCAACGCTATCGACGACATTGAGCGTTATCCCCCCGCCACTCACGAGGATTCCGAAACTATCATTGTTCGTCGTTACTTTGCTGAGTACGCCGGAGACGGCCGCGGAATTGGTGGATACGACCTCGATCCCGGGAGATTTAATATTGGAAACAATCGTATTCGACACCGAGAAGTTGCTCGGTGTGCTGGACTGGATATTTATCCCGACATTGGTAAAACCCCGGATGACGCAGTTCTCGATGGCGAGGTTTCCGCCCGTGTTGAACAGGATGCCGGCGGAGCCGCTGCCAGCTCCCTCGATGATCAGGCCGCGGAGGTGAACGCTGTCGCTGGGGCCGGCGTTGATCGTGACGCCATTGCCCGAGGAAGCAAGAATGCCGGCCGTGCCGACGCCGTCATTGACAATGTTGATCGCCTGGGTGATCGTCACCGCGCCATAGCCGGCCGGGTCGAGCACGTCGATCTCGCCGCCGGCGGCGGTCTGGGTGAGCGCAAAGGCAAAAGTCCGGCACGGCGCGGCGAACGCGCAGGTGCCACTGTCCGCGCCGTGTCCAGAAACAAAAGTCCGGGTTGCTGCCTGCGCTGGCGCGGCGGAAAGGCCGAAGACGAAAAGAGCCCCGGCGACGGATAACGATGTAATCTTGGTCATGGAATGTCCTCCAAGCAACGCGGGCGAAGGGATCGCGAAGGAGGCGTTGCCGGGGCAGCATACCTGGCACGGCAGCTATGCACAAGCTCGCCGCGCTCTACCCTCAGGGCAGAATCCTAAATTGCTGTGAGTGTTGATCCAGAACCCTTCAGATGGTAATGCCAAAAGAATAGTAATTAACATGTTATACCAAGTCTTGATGATCATGACCGGTAGACCCAGACCCTGGTCCCGATGGACATGATTTTCCAGGGCATGTCGATGAGCTTATTCCAGGCGAAGCAGCAATGGTCGAGGATGTCGTCGTAGG
>JBAUNU010000047.1:0-6438 GCA_049579405.1 Methylocella sp. | reverse complement strand
ATTATTTGGACCACGAAGAGTTCCGCAACGTACCGTTCGGCAAACAATGCAGCCCATTGGACCGCCTGCTCGGCTGAATCGGACCGGTCGGTCCCGACCATTACCCGCCGCACCGCTGCGTTCTCTTTATTTCTTTTCATGCGCTCATTTTGCTTGCTAGGAGCTTGCTAGGAGAAGAAGAGACCCTAACATCTTGCCTGACAGACAATACGCCCGCAAGGGTAGGTTTTTTCGCGTAAAGGCCAAAGCGCATGCGACGTTGTCGAGGACAGATAAACCAGGAGATCAGAGAAAAGTATTGGGTGCCGCTGGAGGGGAGACATAAGACCGGAGCATGGGAAGCGCTCGACGCCGGCTACACCGAAAATCACCGTGCTTACCACACGTGGGACCATGTCGCTGACTTGCTCGAAAAGCTGAGCGAGTTTTCTGATCTATCCACCCGATCAGATATCATAGCCGTGTCCGTTTTTTGGCATGATGTTGTGTACAGGACACAAAACCAGGATGGCAGTCCGCGTCCGGATTATGAAAATGTCCGCGACAGCGGCGCGCTGTTTCGCCAATACACGTTGTTGAGCAAATCCGACGCCGACGCTGTCCATGATCTGATCATGGCAACATCCAATCACCTGCAGGCTAGCGCGGAAAAACAGTATTATGCTGGGTTTGCTGGCGATCTTGATCTGTTCTTGGATTTGGATTTGAGCTCCCTTGCCTCGCCATGGGAGGCGTTCGTCGAAGATCTTGCTAGGATTCGAACCGAATTTTCGTGGGCTCCCCAGGTTGTCTTTTGTTCGATCCAGCTCCAAATTCTTGAGAAGTTTGCCAAAGACGGTGTGCGGCTCTATCGACGCGCAGAGACCAGCGAACAATGGCGTGACGGCGCCATGGCCAATCTCAAGCGTTGTATCACTGAACTGCGAAACAGAATTGCCGAACTTTCTTCCGTATCGAAGCAATGCTAAAGCATGGCTGGAACAATTGGAAAGGCCAATAGCCGGAAGAGGCGGCAGGATTTGAAAAAGATCGGTCTTCGTTCGATTATCTTCCTCGCACCGCGCCACAAGTTCGATGGGGAAGGCGTTGCTGTGCGATAATGAGAGCGGCATCAATTGCGCCTGATTTCGATCATCCGCTACGGCACTGAGCGCTATCCCGAGAAAGTGGCACGGCGGCTTCGCTGGCTCAACATCACGACATGGATCGTCTCGGCCGTCGCGAGCGGCTTCGCCACCGTCCAATTCCTCGATCCGACGCCGGGTTTGTGGAGGGTGGCCGCCATCAACGCGCTCGCCGCATTGGTCTGCCCGGCGATTCCGCTGCTCCACCGCTTCGGCTCGCTGGCGGCAGCGCTCGTCTTGTTCATCATCGGCTATGTGTATTTCTTCTTCGTCATTGTCCTGCTTGGCACCGGCACGGGCATGCAATTCTACTACCTGATGGCCACGGCGTTCGTCGTCCTGTTCTTCGGTATTGAGCATATCTTTCTCGCCTCTGCGTTTGGCATTGTTGCTGCGGCGCTCATCATCGCCTCGCAGGTCCTCGTGCCCTACAATACCGGGCTGCAGCCCGCGACAACGCAGTTCGGCGACTTTATTGCCATCGTTGTTATAAGCTGCGCGGTGCTCTTCTCGATCATATTCTACGCCCTGCGTGAAGCCGCGCGCGCCGAAGCGGCTGCGGAGCGTGAGCGCGAGCGATCCGACATCCTGCTCGCGAATATCCTGCCCGCTTCCGTCGCTAGCCGGCTCAAGAGCCGGACGGAGTCCGTGATCGCGGACAAATACGACGAGGCTTCGATTATGTTCGCCGATATGGCGGGATTCACGGCGCGGGCGAGCGATACGGCCCCCGACGACCTGGTCCAGTTCCTCAATCGCGTGTTCACGGATTTCGATCGGCTGGTCGAGAGGCACGGGCTCGAAAAGATCAAGACCACGGGCGACTGCTACATGGTGGTCAGTGGCGTACCGACGCCGCGGCCCGACCACGCGGCGGCGTTGGCGCAGCTGGCGCTCGAAATACGTGATGCCGCGACGGACTTGCGCGATCCGCACGGACGCAGTGTACCGATCCGCATTGGCATCGCCAGCGGTCCGGTTGTGGCTGGCGTCGTCGGCACGCGCAAATTTTTCTTCGACGTCTGGGGCGATGCGGTGAACGTGGCGTCGCGCATGGAATCGACCGGGATCGCAGGCAAGATTCAGGTGTCGCAGGAGGTCTATGAGCGCTTGAAGAATGAATTCGTGCTGGAATGTCGCGGCCCAATTGACGTCAAGGGAAAGGGCCAGATGCTAACGTGGTTCTTGGCCGGGCGTAAGGCCCCTGCGGTGGCGTTGCATTCCATGACCGGGGCTTCGGCAATCTCTAACTCTAGCTCGCGCATAACGCCCACTGAGATACCTGCGGGCGACGCCTCGGAAGGCAATTAGCGCCGATCAAAAAGGCACGCATGGCGTCCGGAGATACTTTCGACCTTCTGGACTATCCGTTCTGAGCCGAGCTGCGCGCCAACCCATGCGACATGGAGTCATGACGAAAATCAACCTGTCGAATTGATGAAAGCACATTCTGAAATGGCTAACGAAGGGCAAGAAGAACGCAAGCTCGCCGCGATCATGTTCACGGACATGGTGGGCTACAGCGCGCTGGCGCAGCGCGACGAGCGGCTTGCGGTCGAGTTGCTCGAGGAACACCGCGCCCTCTTGCGGCCCGCGTTCCTCAAACATCAAGGACAAGAGGTAAAAACCATTGGCGACGGCTTTCTGGTTGAGTTCGCCAGCGCGGTGGCCGCGGTGAATTGCGCGGTCGATCTCCAGGAGGCGCTGGCCCGGCGCAACTTGGGCGCTCCGGCGAATAGACATTTGCAGGTTCGGATTGGCATTCACTTGGGCGACGTGCTGCGCCGCGGGGACGACATTGTCGGCGATGGCGTGAATATCGCGGCGCGGATCGAGCCACTGGCCGATCCAGGCGGGATCGCGATCACACAGCAAGTGTTCGATCAGGTATACAACAAGATCCCAGAGACCTTGGCGCGCATCGGCAAGATCGAGCTGAAGAACATTCAGCGGCCGGTGGAGGTGTATCGCATCATCATAGGGCCGACGGCCAGGGAGGCGGCTGCGGGCGAGCGGGAGACATCGGCTCCGGCGCGCCAACCCAGCCGCGAACAACAGAGATCCATCGCCGTGCTCCCCTTCGTGAACATGAGTTCCGACCGGGAGAACGAATTTCTGAGCGACGGGATCAGCGAGGATTTGCTAAACGCTCTGTCGTGGATCGAAGGGCTGCGTGTGGCGGCGAGCACGTCGTGCTTTGCGTTCAAAGGCCGCAACGAAGACATCCGCAAGATCGGAGACGCCCTCGGCGTGGAGACGGTGTTGGAAGGCAGCCTTCGTAAAGTAGGCACCAAGCTCCGCATCACCGCCCAGCTCATCAAGGTCGCCGACGGTTTCAGCCTTTGGTCGGAGCGGTTCGACCGCGAGATGCAGGACGTGTTTGCTATCCAGGACGACATCACCCGTGCGATCATGGCCGCGTTGAAGTTGCGCTTGGCAGGTCGCAGTGACCAACCGGTCTTCAAGCTGCAAACGACCAACGCTGAAGCTTACGAGTTGTATTTGAAAGGCCGTTTCTGCTGGAACCAGCGCGGCATTGGGCTGCGGAAGGCGCTGCATTACTTCGAACTCGCCTTGATCGAAGATCCCGACTACGCGCTAGCCATGAGTGGCCTCTCCGACACCTACAACCTGTTGAGTTGGTACGGGGACCTGCCGCCTGCCGAGGCGAATCCGAAAGCTATCGCCGCTGCGAAGCGGGCGGTGCAACTGGACCCGCAGCTTGCCGAGGCACACACGTCGCTGGGATTTTGCCAACTCTTCAACTGGGATTGGGCCGGTGCCGAACGCGAATTCCGTCGCGCCATTGCGCTAAACCCGCGTACGACCCCTGCGCGCTACTGGCTCGGTTGGATTTATTCCAGCGTTGGGCACCACGAAGAGGCCATCGAACATTGCCGGCAGGCGGTCGAGCTCGAGCCTTTTTCGGCAATCGATCGAACGTTTCTCGGGGAGATGTATTACCATGCGGGAGAGTTCGACGAAGCCGAGCGACAGCTGCGAAAAGGGATCGAACTGGCTGGGGAGCAGCGTTTCGTTTTCGGAATTTGGTTTTTGGGCAAAGTCTATGTTGCCACGCGCAAGAGCGACCTGGCGTTGCAAGAGCTAGGCAAAGCGGTGGAACACTCGCGTGGCAGCGCATGGGCGAGGTGCATGCTGGCTCATGCTTGGGGCGTGTTTGGCGAACCTGCCAAGGCGCAGGAAATTCTGGCGGACCTGCAGAACAAGGATAAACACGGCTACGTTCGCGCGTTTGGCGTCGCGATGGTTTACCTCGGACTGGGCGACCGCGACCAAGCCCTGACCTGGCTGGAGAAGGGCTGCACCGACCGCGATATTTGGGCTCTCAATCTCAAGGTGGATCCGATCTACGCGGATTTACGAGTGGACGCTCGCTTTGTCGCTCTGCTAAAGAGGGTCGGACTGGAACAATGAGCGGTTGCTCGGCTGAGGCTAGAAATTCAATCGGCCGGCGCGGCGCGCTGATTGCTTGGCGGGATGGCGAAGGGCGGTGCTGGCGGGTCGAACCAGCGAAATGCCAAAAGCCCGACGAGAAAGCCGCCGATATGGGCCTCCCAGGCGACCGTCGCATCGGTGACGCCGAGCGGCACCGGGATGGTGCCAAACAGAAAATTGGCGAGGAACCAGAAGCAAAGAAAACTGATCGCGCTGCGATTGGACAGAATTCCCCGCAAAGGCAGCGCCGGCTGGCGATAAGCCGTGCCCTCGTCCGCGCGTTGCGCGAAGCCGAGCGACTCGCCGAGCGGCGCCCCCGGTTGAAACACGAATCGCACCGCCGCCGCCATGACGCCGGAGACCGCGGCCGAGGCACCGACGACCGGCTGCAGATCTGTCAAGTGGGTGACGTAGTGCATCGCCGCTCCGGCAATTGCCGCGATCGCGCAAAAAAGCAAAAAGCGTGGCGCTCCAAAACGGCGTGCAACGGGCGAGCCGAAGGCCGCGAACCACAGGCAGTTCATCCCCACGTGCAGCCAGCTACCATGCAAAAACGCATAGGTAAGCGGCGTCCACCATTGCGGCTTCCCATCGCCCAGGAAAAAGGCCGCCGCCTGGGCGCGAAGCCCGGCGTCGTCCGCGATCGAATTGAGGGCCAGGGACACGCGGTCTGGAGCGAAGGCGAAAGTAAAACGCCCCGGCACGAAGGCGAAGCGCCGGAGAAGCTCAAGATAGGCTTCCGGCGAGAGGACTTGAGAGAGGCCTTCGATCGCCGCCAAAAGCGCGACGATCCAAAGGACCACCGGCGGCAGATTGAAAATTCGCTCTTTCTTGCGCTTCATGCCCGGACTCATGCTTTTATGAAATGGGCTACATGGTGCGGATCCCGCCTGCCTCACTCCACATCCTCGACCGCGGCCGGGCCGCCGCCGGAAATTTTTTGGGCCAGCGCCGCCTCCATGAAACTGTCCAGCGCGCCGTCGAGAACCTCGCTTGGCGTGCCCGATGTCGCGCCGGTGCGAAGATCCTTCACGAGCTGATAGGGCTGCAGAACATAGGAGCGGATCTGATGGCCCCAGCCGATATCGGTCTTGGCTGCCTCCGTCGCATTGGCCGTCGCCTCCCGCTTTTCCATCTCCTGCTCGTAGAGCCGCGCGCGCAGCATGTTCCACGCGGTTGCCCGGTTCTTGTGCTGCGAACGCTCGCCCTGGCAGGCAACGACGATCCCTGAGGGAATATGGGTGATGCGCACCGCCGAATCCGTCGTATTGACGTGCTGGCCGCCGGCCCCCGACGAACGATAGGTATCGATGCGGCAATCCGATTCCTGCACGTCGATTTCGATCCTATCGTCAATCACCGGATAGACCCACACCGAAGCAAAGCTCGTATGGCGGCGGGCGTTCGAATCGAAAGGCGAGATGCGGACCAGGCGATGCACCCCGGATTCGGTTTTCGCCCAGCCATGCGCATTGTGGCCCTTGACGAGCAAGGTGCCGGATTTGAGGCCCGCTTCATCACCCGCCGTCTCCTCGATGATCTCGACCTTATATTTGTGCCGCTCGGCCCACCGCGCATACATGCGAAACAGCATGCGCGCCCAATCGCAGCTCTCGGTGCCGCCGGCGCCGGCGTGAACCTCGATATAGGTGTCGTTGGCATCGGCCTCGCCGGACAGCAGCGCCTCGATCTGCCGACGCCCGGCTTCCGCTTTTAGGTCGTTCAGCTGGTCGAGGCCTTCCTTCGCGGAAGCCTCGTCGCCTTCCGCCTCGGCGAGCTCAACGAGCGTGATCGCGTCCAGAAGTTCACTTTCAAAATGCTTGAGCGAACCAAGCCTATCCTCGAGTGCGGTGCGCTC
>JBAUNU010000046.1:0-2462 GCA_049579405.1 Methylocella sp. | reverse complement strand
CAGTTTGAATTTCTGCAACGAGTGGGAAGCAGACATTCGCCCCTGATTTCTGCACGTTGTAAGTGGCTAATAGAGCAAACAAGGTCGCCGCCAGCCAAGAAATATTCCGAATTCCCACCACTCTAGATTCGCTGCTGTGCCGTCGCAATAGGTGCTAGCGATAAATCGCCAACGACTTCGTGTTCGCATTTAATTCGCCCTTTGCAAGGGAATCAATCAGTCCTATGTCAAAGCTGAAAAGTTCGTCGGACTTAGAATCTGACTCCTGATACTCACGACGATCGGTCCGTCTTTCTCGCTTTCGTCGCGAACATGCAGCCATTCTTGATCGCTTTCAAACGCAGCCCATTTGATCTCGCGGTCAGCGAGGGAATTCCAAACGAAAATGTGAGTCAGCTCGCTGGTAGAGCGGCCAATCAAGGTTGTCCAGAACCCAATGGGAACGATCCCATGCTTTTGCCAGATCGACACGGTGTGATCTTTGAAACGCGCGAGCAGGTCAGGCATTCGCCCAGGCAATGCGGTATAGACGCGAAGTTCGTAGATCACTTACAATCTCCTTAAAAAACAATGTCCTCTGATCGAGCTTCATATCGACAGACAGCCCTGGATGCTTTGATGGATCACACCGTTGCGCGGTTTCAGTGGCCAGCGCTCTGGCCACCGTCGACGTGAAGTATCTCGCCCGTCACGAAGCTCGCCGACTCAAGGTAGAGGATCGCATTGACGACGTCGGAGATCTCGCCCATGTGCCCGATTGGATGAAGTGCCTCGAGAGCTTTATACGTCTCGACCGGATGCATCGGCGTCTTGATGGTGCCGAGGGCGACGGCGTTCACGCGAATACCGCGGTTGGCGTACTCGATGGCAAGCGACCTGGTCGCCGCGTTGAGAGCGCCCTTCGTCAACGAGGCAAGGACCGAGGGTACGGCGGACATCGCGTGGTCGACCAGGCTCGTTGTTATCTGGACGACATGGCCGCTGCCCTGCTTCTCCATCTCGGCGACGGCGAGCTGCGTGGTATGGAAGAACCCGGTGGTGTTGACACCCAAGATGGCACCGTAATCGGCCTCGGTATACTGGGTGAAGGGCTTGGCGATGAAGATGCCGGCGTTATTCACGAGCGTGTCGATACGCCCGAACCGCGTCATGCCTTCGGAGATCGCACGTTCCGCCGTCTTTCGATCCGCGATGTCACCGGGGACCGTGAGAATGTCGGCGTCGTTCGAAGGCTTGATGGTCAGCGCCGTCGCAACTACCCGGTAATTGCGATCGCGATAGGCCTTGACGAGGGCCGCACCGATGCCTCGCGACGCGCCCGTAATCACAGCAACTTTCTGTTCGGTGCCCATAGCAAACCTCCTATATGGTCTCGCTACTCGAGCCTTACCTGGCTGATATCAATCGATACCATCAGCATTTCCAACATCGGTAGATCGGACGGTGATCCGGTCCGCGGGTATCCGCACGACGCTTTGTCGGCAGATAAATGCTGCTTGCTTCCACATAATCTGGAATCAGCTGCGACGCACGAAAACCACCCGCGACGTTCACGCTGTAGTCGTGACGGCGTAGCATCAGCTCCTCTCCGAAGAAAAAATCCTGACTGTGCGTCGATTGGAGTAGTTACCTAAGGGGCTTTTTCCGCAGCGACTAACTTTAGAAGCGCTTGCGCTGCGCTGGTCGAGGATGCGGGATTCTGCCCGGTAACGAGACGGCCATCAACGATTGAAAACGGCTGCCAGTTGGGGACTTTCTCAAAGATGCCTCCCAGCCGCTTCAACTCATCCTCAACGAGGAACGGTACAACATCGATGAGGTGCACAGCTTCCTCCTCGTCATTAGTAAAACCGGTCACGCGTTTACCCTTCACAATCGGCGCGCCCTTGTAGGTGACTCGATGAAGCACACCAGGCGAATGGCAAACCAAAGCCACCGGCTTGCCGGAATTGTAGAACGATTCGATCAAGGCGATGGAGTCGGTGCTTTCCGCGAGGTCCCACAAGGGGCCGTGCCCGCCCACATAGAATACTGTGTCGTAATCTTCCGCTTTCACGCCGGCAAGTCTGACCGTCTGGGAAAGCGCTTTTTGCGCCGTCGGGTCCTGTTTGAACCGCGCCATGGCGGGCGTCTGATTTTCCGGTAAATCGCTCTTCGGATCGATCGGCGGCTGCCCGCCTTTCGGTGAAGCGAGGGTCAGCTGTACGTCGGCGTCCCTGAAAACAAAGTAGGGGGCTGCGAACTCTTCAAGCCAGAAGCCGGTCTTGCGGCCGGTATTGCCGAGTCGGTCGTGCGATGTTAGCACCATCAGTATTTTCATGTTCCTTCTCCTTTGTTCATCGTGTGCGCATTCCGATTGTCGCGACCCCGCACGCCTTCCACTTACAGGAAGGGCACAAACAATACTGCACAATCCCGAAGGGCCGCAAAGGGTTGATACTGTTGAAAAACTCGGAAAATGA
>JBAUNU010000045.1:0-4514 GCA_049579405.1 Methylocella sp. | reverse complement strand
ATGCGGACCGCGCGCGAAAAAGTTACGAGCGAATGCGGTTCGCTCCTGGATGCTGCCGAGGGAAATGGCAGCCGCGTGAAAAACCCGAGACAAACATAAAAATCGGCGAGAAGCGACGAGCCGGCGCGCATCGCGTCTCTTCCCTCATCGCGCCCGTTTTGTCGAGAGCCACGGAATGGCGCCGCGGGATATGCGCGATGGCCCATGTGCGAACCCGGGGCGCGCGCTAAATGATGGGCGGAGGCAGGGCCCGTAACGCCGTGCGCGCCTCCACACAAACGCGAGGAGAGAGGCGATGGAGATGAGACGAAGCGGCTCACAACCGTCCGGCAAGGGACCCGCTGATTATTTCACCGGTAGGGTCCGCATTGACCCGCTGTTCCAGGCGCCCGATCCGGCACGCGTGAGTGGCGCGAGCGTCACCTTCGAGCCGGGTGCCCGGACCGCCTGGCATACGCATCCACTGGGCCAGACCCTGATCGTTACGGTTGGCTGCGGATGGGCGCAGCGCGAAGGCGGACCCATTGAGGAAATCCGGCCGGGTGATGTCGTCTGGTTTCCGCCCGGTGAGAAGCACTGGCATGGGGCAACGCCGACAACCGCGATGACGCATATCGCCATTCAGGAAGCGCTGAACGGCATAGCCGTGGACTGGATGGAAAAGGTCAGCGACGAACAATACCGGGCCTGATCGCGGCGCGAGAGGGCTCGGGCCCTTGACCCAATCGGAGTTCAAAAAATGCAGAAGCGCAAACTTGGACCAAGCAACCTCGAGGTCTCGGCCCTCGGGTTCGGCTGCATGGGAATGAGCCAGTCCTACGGTCCGGCTGGCGATAGGCGGGACCTGATCTCCCTTCTCCGCTCGGCCGTCGAACGCGGGATAACGTTCTTCGATACGGCCGAAGTCTATGGTCCCTGGACCAACGAGGAACTGGTTGGCGAAGCGCTCTCTCCGTTACGCGACCACGTTGTGATCGCCACGAAGTTTGGCTTCAACATCGATTTAAAAAGGGAGCGCCCCGTCTCGGGCCCGGATAGCCGGCCGGAACGGATCAGGCAGGCCGCCGAGGGCTCGCTCAAGCGCCTCAAGGTTGACGTCATCGACCTTTTCTATCAGCACCGCGTCGACCCGAATGTGCCGATCGAGGACGTCGCGGGAACAGTGAAGGACCTGATTCAGGAAGGCAAGGTCAAGCACTTCGGCCTTTCTGAGGCGGGGGCGCAGACGATCCGGCGCGCACACGCGGTCCAACCGATCACCGCTGTCCAGAGCGAATACTCGCTGTGGCTGAGAGGCCCCGAGGCGGAGGTGCTGCCGGCCCTCCAGGAACTTGGGATCGGCTTCGTTCCCTACAGCCCTTTGGGCAAGGGCTTCCTCACTGGGAAGATCGACGAAAACACGGCGTTCGACAGTTCCGACATCCGCAACACCATCCCGCGCTTCACGCCCGAGGCCCGGAAGGCGAACCAGGCTCTGGTCGATCTCCTTGGCAGGATCGCGCAACGGAAGACGGCGACGTCGGCTCAGATCGCGCTTGCCTGGCTGCTCGCGCAGAGGCCGTGGATCGTTCCAATCCCAGGCACCCGCAAGCTAGAGCGCCTGGAAGAGAACATCGGAGCCACCGCAGTCGAGCTGACCACCGGCGATCTTCGCGACATCGAAAGCGCCGCCTCGAAGATCACGGTGCAAGGCGCCCGCTATCCCGAGCACCTGGAGCGAATGACCGGTCTCTGAGCGGCGCCGGAAAAGCGCTCCGTAGCAAGGGAACCAGACCATGAATATGTCTTTCGAAAGCAAGGTCGCACTCGTCACTGGCGCCGGCTCCGGCATCGGGCTCGCGACGGCGACGGCCTTCGCCGAGGCAGGCGCATCGGTCGTGCTGGCGGACAATAACGAGGACACTCTACGCGCCGCCGCGGACGAGCTGACTTCGGCCGGCCACAAGGCGGCCGGCGTAATCTGTGACGTCGCAGACGAGGCTCAGGTGGCCGCCATGGTCGAGCGGGCGGTCGCCACCTTCGGCCGGCTGGACGCGGCATTCAACAATGCCGGCGTGCAGCCTCCCGCAGTGGAAACCGCGGACGCCAGCGGCGAGGAATTCGATCGCGTGACGGCAATCAATCTCCGCGGCGTCTGGAACTGCATGAAGCATGAGTTGCGCCAGATGCGCGAGCAAGGAAGCGGCATCATCGTCAACTGCTCTTCGATCGGCGGCCTGATCGGTCTCCCCGGCCGCGCGACGTACCATGCAGCCAAGCACAGGCGTAATCGGCCTGACCAAGAGCGCCGCTCTCGAATATGCCCCCAGGGGCATCCGCATAAACGCGGTGTGCCCAGGGACCATCGATACGCCGATGGTCGCGGTCATGTTGGCCAAGGAGCCGGACGCCATGAAGGAGATCGTGAGAGATCAGCCGATTGGGCGGCTTGGCCGGCCGGAGGAGATCGCCTCCGCCGTTCTCTGGCTCTGCAGTCCTGGCGCGAGCTTCCTGATCGGCCACGCATTAGCAGTCGACGGTGGCTACACCGCGCATTGACCCCTGTCAGCGAGCGGCAGATCGCTCACGAAACCGACTCTCCTTACCTCACCCCCGGAAGCAAAGCTCGTAACGAGCCTAAGTTTTCGGTTCAGAATTGAGGCAGGGCCGCAGGATCGTGATTTAACTCGCCACGCTATGAACTCACCGACTATGAATGGACGCCGTTAGGGCGTTGCTGCCGAATAAGCCGCGCGGCGTGCCATATATAGATGGCCGCCCTGTCCTCAACGGCATCTTTTGGTCTTGCGGTCGTGTCAGATTCCTTCCCAGATGAGCAGTAAAAACCAAAATCTCGGCGGTTCACGCGCTCGCCGGTGGTACCCTGTCGAAAGCCGGCGTCCAATTGCTCCAGCTTTTGCCCGGCCAAATCCGGCGGAGTGGAGCGATAACCAGATAACCGCGGCATGGCTCGGCCACGCAACGGTGTTGATCAATTTTTTCGGGATAAAGATTCTCACGGATCCAGTTCTTTTTCCGCGGATCGGAATCCGGTTGCCTGGACTTACACTCGGACCCAAACGTCTGACCGCGTCCGCGCTGACCATTCGCGACCTCCCCAAGATCGACATCGTGCTTCTTTCCCACGCGCACTTCGATCATTTCGACATGCGCACACTCCATCGATTTCATCGTTCGGTCACGGTGATCACGGCCCATCGGACAAGTGATCTGCTTCGTTGGACGCGGATCCGCGACGTAAGTGAACTGCGTTGGAAAGAAATAAAGGCTGTAACAACTTTCGCCGGGAAGATCGACATCACCGCGTTCCCGGTAAAACATTGGGGCGCGCGGAAGAAGCGCGACACTTATCGCGGTTACAACGGCTACATTTTCGAGAGAAATAACCGTCGCATCATTTTTTCTGGCGATACCGCACTCAGCGATTCTTTTGCGGAGTTGCGCGCTTCCGGTCCCATCGATTTGGCGATCATGTCGATCGGCGCTTATAATCCCTGGATTCATTCGCACTGCACTCCGGAACAAGCCGTGCACATGGCCAATGAAGCCGGCGCTCATTTCATCATGCCGGTCCATCATCAAACTTTCCATCTCAGCTCCGAAGGTTTTCGCGAACCGATCGAGCGCTTTCAGGCCGCGCTGCATAAGGCACCGGAACGCATCGCCCTCCGCGAAATCGGCGAGACATTTGTGCTCCCTTAGATGCCGATCTTTCGTTCCCTTCTTGTGCGTTGCCTCGCCGGAGGCAATCTTTGCTCGCTCGCGCCGACGGAGTTCATCGGGTCAAGCAGCGCAACCGCACTATGCCGCCGCTCCAACGTCTGTCCGCCGCCGCCGGCCATCTGGAGTGCACATCCAAGGAACCTAACGCCGCTCGCGAATCCTTCGGCGACATCGCGCCCCGCTGGCACAGATTACTGATAAGGTCCTGTTCGGCGACGTCTGGGAATGCCCGGGCCTCTCGCCGCGCGATCGCAGCTTGGTGACGATCACAAGCCTCATCTCGCTCTATCGCACCGACGAGCTGCCGTTCCACCTAAAGAGGGCGCTCGAGAATGGCATTACCCGCGACGAGATCATCGAGACGATTACGCACCTCGCCTGTATATTTCCCGCTGCCTCGCAGCATAACCGCGTAGTTCGCCTAGGCGGCCGATCGGCGCAAGGTCTCTGGACTGGCGCTTCCTTCACGTTCTGAATCGTGCCATTATTCTGGCCTGGATATCTTGCACGGGAGTAGACCATGGTAGACTTGGTCATTTGGCTCATCGTTGGTGCGGCCGCCGGCTGGATCGCGGGTATTGTTGTTAAGGGCGCCGGATTCGGGCCGCTCGGCAATATCATCGTCGGAATCTTGGGATCAATTGTCGCTGGCTTCATCTTCCCATTACTTGGCATTGCTTTTCTACCGGGGCTGATAGGGGACGTCGTCTATGCCGCGATAGGGGCCATCATACTACTTCTTGTCGTATTCCGATTCAGGCGAGCTTGAACGCACCGCAGCGCGCTGGGCG
>JBAUNU010000044.1:0-5427 GCA_049579405.1 Methylocella sp. | reverse complement strand
GCCGGGAATTGTTCCGGCCGTATTTCAAGAAAGGCCGTTTCGTAATGTTGGGCTCCTTCGCGAAAAAGATTTTCGGATCATCGAACGATCGCCGGCTTAAGGGATACCGGCCGAAAGTCGCGGCTATCAACGCGCTCGAGCCCGAAATGCTGAAGCTCACCGATGTCGAACTCGCCGACCGGACCCAAATGTTCCGGGAGAAATTCGACGCCGGCGCGAGCCTTGACGCTCTGCTCGTGCCGGCTTTCGCCACGGTACGGGAAGCGGCGCGCCGCGTCCTCGGCCAACGCCATTTCGATGTTCAGCTGATTGGCGGGATGGTTCTGCATGAGGGCGGGATCGCCGAAATGCGCACCGGCGAAGGCAAGACCCTTGTCGCGACGCTCGCCACCTATCTCAATGCGCTCGAAGGCAAGGGCGTCCATGTCGTCACCGTCAACGATTATCTCGCCCGCCGCGACGCCGAATGGATGGGCAGCATTTATCATTTCCTCGGCCTTTCGACCGGGGTCATCGTGCACGGCCTTGATGACGACGAACGCCGCCGCGCCTATGCCGCCGACATCACCTATGGCACCAACAATGAGTTCGGGTTCGACTACCTCCGCGACAACATGAAATACGAGCTTGCCCAGATGGCTCAGCGCGGCCATCATTATGCGATCGTCGACGAGGTCGATTCGATCCTCGTTGACGAGGCCCGGACGCCGTTGATCATTTCGGGGGCTTCCGACGACAGGTCCGATCTTTATATCGCAATCGATAAGGTCATTCCGCGCCTCACGGCGGAGGATTTCGAGCTCGACGAGAAGCAGCGCACGATCAATCTCACCGAGGCCGGCAACGAACATATGGAGGCCTTGCTGGGCGAGCTCGGGGTGCTTTCCGAAGGTTCGCTCTATGAGGCGGTCAATGTCACTCTTGTGCATCACGTCAACCAGGCCTTGCGCGCGCATAAATTGTTCAAGCGCGACAAGGATTACATCGTGCGCAAGGGCGAGGTCGTCATTATCGACGAGTTCACAGGCCGGATGATGCCGGGCCGCCGCTACTCCGAAGGACTCCATCAGGCGCTCGAAGCCAAGGAACATGTCGCGATCCAGCCCGAGAACGTGACCCTCGCGTCGATTACCTTCCAGAATTATTTCCGCCTCTACGGTAAACTCGCCGGAATGACCGGAACGGCGGCGACCGAGGCGGATGAATTCGCCGAAATCTATAAGCTCGAAGTCGTCGAGATACCGACCAACATGCCGGTCAGGCGTCTCGACGAGGACGATGAAGTCTATCGCACGGCGGACGAAAAATTGCGTGCGATCATCCGCGAGATCGAGTCCGCCAATGCGCAGTTCCAGCCGATGCTCGTCGGCACAACGTCGATCGAGAAGTCCGAGCAGCTCGCCGAGGCGATGAAAACGCAAGGCTACAAGCAGATCGATTTCGCGGAGCTGGAAGCGCTGCAAAAACTCTACGCGGCGGCGCGGTCGGACAAGCCCTCGAAGCTTTTCGCGGTGCTGAACGCACGCTTCCACGAGCAGGAGGCCTACATCGTCGCCCAGGCGGGCGTGCCAGGCGCGATCACGGTCGCGACCAACATGGCCGGGCGCGGCGTCGACATTCAGCTCGGCGGCAATGTCGAAATGCGGGTCGCGCAAGAATGCGCCGAACTGCCGCCAGGCCCCGAGCGCCAGGCGAGGGAAACCGGGATCCGGGCCGAGGTCGAGACCTTCCGCGGCAAAACGATTGCCGCCGGCGGCCTCTACATCATCGGCACCGAACGCCACGAGAGCCGCCGGATCGACAACCAGCTGCGCGGCCGTTCCGGGCGCCAAGGCGACCCGGGACGCTCGAAGTTCTTCTTGTCGCTGAAGGACGATCTGATGCGGATCTTCGGGTCCGACCGGATGGAATCGATGCTTGTCAAGCTCGGCCTCCAGGAGGACGAAGCGATTGTCCACCCCTGGATCAACAAGGCCTTGGAAAAGGCCCAGCAAAAAGTCGAAGCGCGCAATTTCGACATGCGCAAGAACGTTTTGAAATACGACAACGTGATGAACGATCAGCGCAAGGTCGTCTTCGAACAGCGCCGCGAGATGATGGCGCAAGAGTCGCTCGAAGATATGATTTCCGACATGCGCCAGGGTGTCGTCGACGATCTTATCGCCAAACATATTCCCCGTGATGCCTATCCCGAGGCCTGGGACATCGAGGGTTTGCGGCAAGCGGTCCAAGCCGCGTTCAATCTCGCTCTCCCGCTTGCCGATTGGGCAAAGGAAGAAGGAATCACCGAGGAGGACATGCACGAGAGGCTGCGGAGGGCGGCCAATGAGGGCTATGCCGCTCGTGTCGACAAGAACGGCGTGGAAGTTATGCGCTATGTCGAAAAGCAGATCGTTCTGCAGGCGCTCGATCATCTGTGGCGCGAGCACCTCGTGACGCTCGATCATTTGCGTCAGGTTGTCGGCTGGCGCGGCATGGCCCAGCGCGATCCGCTGAACGAATACAAATCCGAGGGCTTCGAGCTGTTCGGCGAACTCATTACCCATCTGCGGGAAATGACGACGGCGCAGTTGAATCGCGTCGAGGTCGCGGTCGAGCCGCCGCCGCCGATGGAGGCGCTGGAGGTTTCCCATGCCGACGCATCGGCTTATCCGGACCGCGCGATCAACGCCGCATTTGGGCCCGCGAGCGCCGCCCCCGCCGTTTCCCGAGCCGCCAAGCCGGTTTTCGGCGCCTCCGGGGCGGATGCTGCCGAAACGCTTGTCCGCGAACCGGCGGAGAAGCGTGCGGTTTATGGCAAGGTGGGCCGCAACCAGCCTTGTCCCTGCGGCTCGGGCCGGAAATATAAACATTGTCATGGCGCGGCCGCATGAAGACAGAATGCCGTGCGATCGATTAACTTGCATCAAGGTGCGCGGGAAACCTCCATTATTCCGTTGCCTCGTCTCCGCCCTGCCCGGATGTTTCGGCAGCGCCGCATGCACGATCGAGTCGTCCCACTGGGCGAGGGCGAAACCATTTGACTCGTCGCGGATTTCGAAGAAAATTTGACACGTGGGGTCGGGAGACGTGAACTATTGAGACGCGATTATGGCGGCGGTGGTTAATTCCCCACTGCGCGGCTGGTTGGCGGGAAATATCGGGGGCGATCGCATGGCCTTTGGACATGCACTTGGCGCGAGGGCTGACCGATGGATACACTCCTGATCATTCGAATGATTGCCGCTCGTGCAACGAACGAATGCTCAGGACTGACTCACCGGCCTAGGTTTCTAGGCCGGCGGCACGAGCGGGAGTTTGCGTCCTCACTTTCTGTGTTTAAGCCATTGTTTCACCAAAAATAAGATCTCACCGATGCCCGGAACTGGCAACCGTCGGCAATGCCAGCTAGCGGCCGCGCGCTGGAGCCCCACGGCATGATTGATCGCAACGACCTGCGTTGGTATCGCGACGCTATTATCTATCAGCTGCATGTCAAATCGTTTTTCGACGCCAACAACGACGGCATCGGCGATTTCGCCGGCCTGACCGAGAAGCTCGATTACATCAAGGATCTCGGCGCGACCGCGATCTGGGTGATGCCGTTCTATCCTTCGCCGCTGCGCGACGACGGGTATGACATCTCCTCCTATCGCGGCATAAACCCCGCCTACGGAGGCCTGCGGGATTTCAAACGGTTCGTGCGCGAGGCGCATGAGCGGGGCCTGCGGGTCATCACCGAACTGGTGATCAACCATACCTCGGATCAGCATCCCTGGTTTCAGCGTGCCCGCGCGGCCAAGCCCGGCTCGGCGGCGCGCAATTTCTATGTTTGGGCGAACACGGATCGCGCCTACAAGGACGCCCCGATCATTTTTCTCGACACGGAAAAGTCGAACTGGACCTGGGACGATCAAGCAAAAGCCTTCTATTGGCATCGCTTCTACGCGCATCAGCCAGACTTGAACTTCGACAATCCCCGCGTCCTCGAAGCCGTGCTCGACGCGATGGTCCATTGGTTCGACATGGGCGTCGATGGTTTGCGGCTCGACGCCGTTCCCTATCTTGTCGAGCGGGACGGCTCCAATTGCGAAAACCTCCCGGAGACGCACGCCGTCCTCAAGAAGATCAGAGCCGCTGTCGATGCCCGCTATCCGGACCGGATGCTTCTCGCCGAGGCGAATCTTTGGCCCGAAGAGACCGCGCAATATTTCGGCCAGGGCGACGAATGCCATATGGCTTTTCATTTCCCGCTCATGCCGCGCATCTACATGGCGCTGGCCCAGGAGGACAGGCATCCGATCACCGATATCATGCGGCAGACGCCGGAGATCCCGGACGGCGCGCAATGGGCGATCTTTCTCCGCAACCACGACGAGATGACGCTTGCCATGGTGACCGGCAAGGAGCGCGACTATCTATGGTCCTTTTATGCCGCCGACCCGCGGGCGCGGTTCAATCTCGGCATTCGCCGCCGTCTCGCCCCCTTGCTCGAAAACGACCGGCGCAAGATCGAGCTTCTGAATTCGCTCCTGTTCTCCATGCCCGGCACGCCGGTCCTTTATTATGGCGACGAGATCGGCATGGGCGACAATATCTATCTCGGCGACCGGGACGGCGTGCGCACGCCGATGCAATGGTCGCTTGATCGCAATGGCGGCTTCAGCCGGGCCGACCCGGCCAAGCTCTTCCTGCCCGCGATCCAGGATCCAGTTTACGGTTTCAGCGCGGTTAACGTCGAAGCGCAGCTCGCGAGCCCGTCGAGCCTCTTGACCTGGATGCGCAGAATGATCGCAGTGCGGCGTTCGCATGTGTCGTTCGGACGGGGCACGCTGCGGTTTCTTTATCCGTCGAACCGCAAGGTCCTCGCCTATCTGCGCGAAAGTCCAGACGAGCGTATTCTCTGTGTCGCCAATGTGTCGCGGGCGGCGCAAGCGGTCGAACTCGATCTCGCCGAATTCAAGGATGCCGTGCCCATCGAGCTTACCGCCGGCAGCCTCTTTCCGGCGATCGAGTCGCGGTCCTATCTCTTGACCCTGCCGGCCTACGGTTTTTTCTGGTTCCGGCTCGAGGCGGCCGAGGCAAGCAAGGATCGCCACGATCAGCAACCGGCGCCGGGACTGTTCACGCTGGTCGCCACCGGCAAGCTCGAAACGATTCTCGCCGGGCGGGAACTCGTCGCATTCGAGCGCACGGTCGCACCCCGGTTCCTAGCCTCGCGTCGCTGGTTTGTCTCCAGGGATACGCCAATCGCCGGTGTCTCGGTGAAGGATTTTGCCGTGCTTCGCGATGGCGGGCAGAGCCGTTTTGTTCTTCCGCTCCTCGACGTCAGACTAGCTGGCGGCGAGGCCGAGACTTGTTTCATGCCCCTTGCGGCGGAACCGGAACGGGAGAACGGGCCGTCCCTCGCCGATTCCGCCGCGCGGCTGCGCCGCGGCGCCTTGACCG
>JBAUNU010000043.1:0-3657 GCA_049579405.1 Methylocella sp. | reverse complement strand
GCGTCGACCGGCGGTTTTGGCGGCAGCGCGACGGACGGCTTGACCTGCTCGAATTTCGGCGCTGGCTTCGCGGTTTCCTGCGCTGGGCGCGGCGGCGGCGAGGCCACGCCATGTTCAGGCGGCTTGGGCGCCTCATGCGGGTCAACTTGGCCGGGATCGGCTTGACGTTTCAGGGGCGGGGGTGGCGCGGAGACATCCTTTGGCGCGTCGCTTGGCGAAGGTTGCGGTTTTAGCTCGACAAGTTCGGCAATTTCTTCGGCCCGTTGGCGCGGCTCCACCTGGGCCGCTGTCTTTTCGCCCTTCATGATCTGAGCGAATTGTTGGGCGCTGAGAACTTCGACCGGAACGCTCTCCTGCGCATCGTCGAATTGAGGAGACTGCGACAACGAAAACAGCGCCAAGGCGAGCAAGCCAACATGCACGCCCCCCGAGACCGCGAAGCCAGGATTTTCGGGCAAAGGCATGGCGGTTTAATTCTTGTTGGGATCGGTGACCAGCGCGACCTTTTTGTATCCGGCCGCGGTGATGATCGACATGACCTCGGCGATCCGCCCGTAATTCACCTGATTTGCGCCGCGCACATAGATCCGCTCGTCGATGCCGGACGTCGCCGCCTCCTTCAGCTTGTCCGCGAGCTCGCTGATTTGCACCGGCTGGTCCATGACATAGACCAAGCCTTTGTCATCGACGGCGACCGAGATCGGTTTTTGCTCGATGTTCAGCGCCGCCGCCTTGGTCCGCGGCAGGTCGATCGCCACGCCTGTCGCGAGCAATGGCGCGGCCACCATGAAAATGATCAAAAGCACCAGAATGATGTCGATGAAAGGCGTCATGTTGATCTCGGCCATGGCGCGATAGCGCGGTACGCCACGCCGCCCGCGCCCGCTCTTGCGCACCGCAATACCCGACATGCCCATGTTCAAAATCTCCAGCACATGATTTCAAAATTCCCGGCGCAGGAAAACGCCGGTTTCTTCGGCGTGCAATGATCAGGCCGCCCGGTCTTGAACGGTGTGCTGATCGATTTGACGCGATAAAATCGCGGAAAACTCGTCCGCGAAACCCTCAAGCCGCGCCTGTTTCTTGGCGACGTCGCCTTGGAATTTATTGTAGGCGATCAACGCAGGGATCGCCGCGAAGAGGCCGATCGCCGTCGCGAAAAGTGCCTCCGCTATGCCCGGCGCAACGACCGCGAGCGACGTATTGTGCGACGCCGCGATCGAGCGAAACGCGGTCATGATGCCCCAGACCGTGCCGAAAAGGCCGATAAAGGGACCGGCCGAGGCAACCGTCGCCAGCACCAGAAGGCTGGATTCGAGCTTTTCAACTTCGCGGGCGATCGAAACGTCGAGGACTTTCTCGATGCGCGCCTGCAGGCCCATGAAGGACGAGGCCGCGCCCTGCACCGAACGCCGCCATTCCCGCATCGCCGCGACGAACAGGGCCGCCATGCCCGACGCCGGGCGCGACGACAAGGTCGCATAAAGTTCGTCGAGCGAGGCGCCCGACCAGAAAACTTCCTCGAACTTGGCCATGGCCCGCTGGGTTTTGGAAAATAGCAATATCTTGTTGATAATGATCGCCCAGCACCAAACCGAAGCACCGAGCAACCCCAGCATGACGAGCTTGACCACGAAATGGGCCGACCAGAACATGCCGAGAAGAGACACCTCCATGGCGGGCGACGCCAATCCGGAAGCAATATCGGCAGGATTCATGACATAATTCCTTCTAAAACCTAGGCGAGGCTCGTGCTGCGAGTCAAACCCCATTTCAGTCATCTTTTGCCTGGGAAATCGGTCATTTCTGGGGCTTCGCACGCCCGAACCTGTCGCGCGGCTTGCGCCGGACGCCAACGCGAGCGGGCACGGGGCGATAATTACCCTTATGTTTTAAGGCTACTTTAAACGCGCGGCTCCGTTGATTCCTTGAGCTTCGCCGAGATTCCGGCGGGGATCCGCCTCGCCTTGCCGCCCGCGACAACGGCTATTCTGACTTTCGCGGTCAAAAGGACTTCGCCGCCGCGCCGGACTTTCTGCGTCATATCAATCGAGGCGCCCCGGGTAACGGAAGGGTGCGTCTCGACGCAAAGCTCATCGTCCATTAGGGCAGGTTTGAGAAACTCGATGGTCATGGCGCGCACCACGAAATGAAACGCGTCCGCGCCGCCGTTTCCAAAAATCCCGCGGTGCGCGATCCCGAGCGCGCGCAGGAATTCGGTGCGGCCGCGTTCGAGAAAACGCAGATAAGAGGCGTGATAGACGACACCGGAAAAATCCGTGCTAGACCCGCACGGCCAGGCGGTGGGGTGCCACCGGGCAAGCAGGTTCTCCGCAGGGCCGGTCGCGTGGAAAAGGCGCCATCCTAGGCATGATCAATTAGAGCCGCAGGCTCCAGGCGCAAATTGGAGATACCGGAAGGGTGCTGCTACTGTGCGGTGAAGAACGTCAGCAGCACCTTTCCTTTCTCGCCGATCAGGCAGAGAAAATGATGCGATTTACCTGTTCCTTTTCGCTCCAAATAGGCCTCGCCCATGATGATCGTCCGCACCGGGGTGTCCCCGACCTCGGTATTAGTATTCGAGACAATAAGCGAATCCTCGTCGAGAATGACGTCCTTCACCGAAGGCGAGCGTTCCTTCAAGGCCATGAGGCCTGTTGCTTTGCAGGCATCAAGCTCCGGGCTATCGGGTGTTTCGGCCTGAGCGACGCCGGTCAACAGCAAAGCGGATGAAAAGGAAAGAGCGTGCGCGAGTGACCGCACTTGATACCTCTCGGATTGAGGCTTGGGCACCTAAGGATTAGCAGCCTGGAAAGCCTACGCACCGTATAACGCCAGCCGGATCGTGGGTCAACGCGAGATCGTCGGTGATGGCACTTGCGAGGCTGGCCACATGAGACGTGAGCCAAGTCCCGGGCGTGCGGAAGCGCGCCTGCGGCAGCGGGAGATTGCGCAAACGAATTTGTCATATCGCTGACTCGTTCTGCCCCACCGCCGTTGCGCTGCGCAAGGCGGGGCCAGGCCATAAGATTTCCACGCCGCCATGGCAAACGCTATCTCCTATTGCGAAGGCCGGCCTAGCCACCAAGCCGCCGTTCGGGTCAAGATCATCACGCGGCCGGACCCAATAGCCCGGGGGAGCGAGGAAGCATTTCATGGCATCAAACCATAAACGACAGGTCGCCGTTCTCGGGGCCGGCGCCTGGGGGACGGCTCTTGCCAATGTTGCCGCCCGCCCCGGCGCCGAGGACGCTGCCGGCGTCACGCTCTGGGCGCGCGATGCCGCGCATGTCGCCGAGATGCGGGCAACCGGAATCAATGCGCGGCATCTTCCGGGCGTGCCGCTTCTCTCGAACGTCCACCCCATCGCGGAACCGGCCGAAGCCCAAGGCGCGGAGCTCGTTCTCGCCGCTGTCCCGGCGCAGGCGCTGCGCCCGGTCCTGGAGATTTTCGCGCCGCATATAACGGCGGGCGTGCCAGTCGTCGTTTGCGCCAAGGGCATCGAACACGCGACCGGACTGTTCCTGACCGAAGTCGCGGCGGGGGTATTGCCGGGTAATCCGCCGGCGATTCTTTCCGGCCCGAGCTTTGCCGCGGACGTGGCGCAAGGCCTTCCAACCGCTGTTACACTTGCCGCGCGTGACGGCGATCTCGCGG
>JBAUNU010000042.1:0-8591 GCA_049579405.1 Methylocella sp. | reverse complement strand
ACTCCAACCGGTCTCTGACGGAGGCAATCGCGGCGTATCTCGGGGTGCCGTTGACCAAGTGCCAGGTTCGCCGCTTCGCCGATTTGGAGGTTTTCGTCGAGATTCAAGAGAACGTGCGCGGCCAGGATACTTTCGTCGTTCAATCGACCTCCTATCCGGCGAACGATCATCTGATGGAAGTCCTGATCATGACCGACGCGTTGCGGCGCGCCTCGGCAAGGCGAATTACCACGGTCATCCCCTACTTCGGCTATGCAAGGCAAGATCGCAAGCCCGGTCCGCGCACACCGATTTCGGCAAAACTCGTCGCCAACCTCATCACCCGCGCCGGTGCCGACCGGGTTCTCACGGTGGACCTCCACGCCGGCCAAATTCAGGGCTTTTTCGATATCCCGACGGACAACCTTTACGCCGCCCCCGTCCTGGTCCGGGACATCAAGGAACGGCTGAAACTCCATAACGTCATGGTGGTGTCCCCCGACGTCGGTGGCGTGGTGCGCGCCCGCGCCCTGGCCAAACGCATCGGCGCGCCGCTCGCCATTGTCGATAAGCGCCGCGAACGCGCGGGCGACTCGGAAGTCATGAATATTATCGGCGACGTTGCCGGCAAGACCTGCATCCTGGTCGACGATATCGTCGATTCTGGGGACACTTTGTGCAACGCCGCCGATGCCATGCTGCGGGACGGCGCTCAGGTGGTCTATGCCTATATCACGCACGGGGTTCTTTCCGGCGGGGCGGTGGCGCGAATCGCCGCCTCGCGGCTCCAGGAACTGGTGCTCACCGACACCATCCAAGCAACTGAAGCGATCCGGGTTTCCAACAATATCCGGGTGGTTTCGATCGCGCCCTTGATCGGCGAGGCGATCGCCCGAATCGCCAAGGAAGAAAGCGTCTCGAGCCTGTTCGACTGAGCGGCGCTGACGGTGCTAGTCCCTAGACTTAGAACCGGCACCACCTGGTGGCGCCCCTTTCTCCTGTTTTCCGTCGCCCGGCCTTGACGCCGCCCGGACCCTCTCCTAAGAGACGTCTCGTCCCATCCTGCGCTATGGAACACTCGGCCCTCTGCCTTTTCGGCCTGACCGGCTATGAGTCATCTAGCGGCCAAAGTATAGCGAGAAAAAGCAAATGCCCCGCCGTTGTAATTTGACCGGCAAGGCCGTGCAGGCCGGAAATCTGGTCAGCCACTCGAACCACAAAACGCGGACGCGTTTTTTGCCGAACCTCTGCAACGTGACTTTGATATCCGATGTGTTGCAGCGTAAGGTCCGCATGCGCGTGAGCGCCTCGGCGTTGCGCACAGTTGAACATCGCGGCGGCCTCGATGCTTTTTTGTTGAAAGCGAGCGACGCTGGGCTTTCGCGCGGCGCGCGGGCCATCAAGCGCGAGGTCGCCAAGAAACTGGCGGCGGGCGGGTAGGTCTATTTCGATCAATTTGAAAGGTTTAGGGATGCGCTGTTGTAGTAACATCAACGACGGAGGCGGTCACGGCAATTCGGTAAAGAAGCATGGTGTGCGGTTGAGCAAGCGCGATATTCCGGTTGCAAGGCTCCGCGCAAACGCGTCTAATTTCGAACGGCGGTTCGCATCCTCTCGAGGCCGGGACCGGGCTGTGGCAATTTGTCCGAACACTTTACTCATTTGGACCATGGACAGAGAAATAAGATTATGTGATATTCACCAGAGTCAAGTTTACCATATAAGACATTGATTTCATTTAAAATTCGAAGCGTGCCTTCCAGCCGCCTCGCTTCGATTCGCGCCGCCTTAGTGAATCGTTAGAAGAACAAACCAAGCAATATTTTCAGGATTCCAATCGTGATAACCAATGTTGGCACCAAAGCGTCGCAATCTTCGGATCTCTTGAATCGCGCGGCCATCGATATGCGATATGTCGCTGGTGATCTAAGTACTTGGGCGTATGAGATCGTTTCCTCACGGGCCGATATCAAAACGCTCATGAACAGGTTAGACAACTGTATCCTCAAATTGCTGGCGGTCCGCCAGGCGACGTCGTCGATCAGGGCGGCTGGGAGCTCGCGCAGGGAACCTCTATATCAGCCAGTTCATTCCGGCAAAACCGCCCGGTTCGCGTCAGCGAATTTGTCCAACGGCGAAAATAATGTCGCGCCTGGAAAATCCTCAAACGGCGGTTCGCATTCTCTCGAACCCCGCGTCGAGATCCGCCTTCAGATCCTCGATGTCCTCAAGGCCTACGGAAAAGCGCAAGGCGGGACCTGGCGGATTCCACGCGGTCGCGCTGCGATAACTCCGGCAATCGAAGGGAATGACAAGGCTCTCGAAGCCGCCCCATGAATAGCCCATGCCAAACAGCTTTAGCCCGTCGAGCATGGCGGCGAGCGCGGCCCGCGGGCAGGGCGAAAGAAGCGCCGAGAAAAGCCCAGACGAGCCGAGAAAATCCCGCTTCCAAAAGGCGTGTCCCGGGCAGGAGGGAAGCGCCGGATGCAAGACTTGGACGACCTCTTTCCGGGCGGCGAGCCAGCGGGCCAGATCGAGCGCTTGACGCTCGGCCTCCCGCAGCCGGAGGTCGAGCGTGCGCAGCCCGCGCAAACTCAAGAAAACGTCCTCGGGACCGGCGCACATCGCGAAGGCGTCGAAGGTGACCCTGAGTCTTGGAAACCATTCCGCGTTGGCGGACACGAGCCCGATCAGAAGATCGGAATGGCCGGAGAGATATTTTGTTCCGGCTTCGACCGCCATGTCCGCGCCACGCGCGTGCGGCGGAAAGAACAAGGGCGTCGCCCAGGTGTTGTCGAGAATCGTGCAAATGCTCTTGGATCTGGCGACCGCGGCGATCGCCGGGACATCCTGTATTTCGAAGCTCTGCGAACCGGGCGTCTCGATGAGGATCGCGCTTGTGTTCGGCCGGATCAAGGATTCGATCGCGGCGCCGATCGCGGGATCGTAATAGGTTGTCTCGACGCCCATGGGGGCCAGGATCGTCTCGCAGAAGTTGCGAGACGGACGATAGACCGCGTCGGTCACGAGAATATGATCGCCGGACTTGACCGCGGCTAGCAGGGCGAGCGTGATCGCGGCGAGGCCCGAAGGCGCAAGCACGGTTCCAGCGGCGCCGGACAGTTCCGTCCACGCGCTCTCCAGCGACTCCGTCGTCGGCGTTCCCAAAGTGGCGTAGGAGAACCGTGCCTTGCGCGCCAAAAAATCCTCGAGAGTTGAAAAAAGCACGGTCGAGCCCCGATAGACCGGCGTGTTGACGAAGCCATGCTGTTCGCTGGGGCGGCGCCCGGCGTGGATCAGTTTCGTGCGGTTCTTCAAAGGGATGCGGTCTTGCGGCGTGGTCTCGGTCATGGGTGCGTCCAGTCATATGTGCGCCGCGAACGGCGAATCCGCGCTTCGTCAAGCCGGGGATTAAAACACGGTCCGCGCGGTCGCAATGTCCGCCAGCCGGCCGGTTTCGTCCAGTGCCTCCCATGCGCCGCATATGCCCGTGTCACCCGCCGCGGCTTCATGCCGATCGTTCCGGAACGTTTTCTTATGCTCAAGAAGGCAGTCTGAACCTGCGGCATGAGAAAATGGACCGATGCCCCATCGCCGGCCAGCGTGGTTTTCTCGATGCGTTCATTGGCCGATCTGGGCCAGGGCTCGCGATGGCGGGTCTCAAGGTATTGGTGCTCGATCAGCGCCCCGTCGCCGGAGGCGCCGCGGTTACCGAAGAGTTCAGCCCCGGCTTTCGCAATTCGGTCGCATCGTATGCTGTTTCTCTTTTGAACCCAAAAATCATTCGCGACCTCGATCTTGCCGCGCATGGACTGCGGATCGTCGAGCGCCCGCTCTCTAACTTCCTGCCTTTGGGCGACGGAAGCTTTTTGAAGGTCGGCGGTAGCCACACGAAACGAGAGGTCGCGAAATTCTCGACACGGGACGCAGACCGCCTGGACGATTATCAAACGCGTTTGGTGGCTGTTGCGAATGTCTTGCGTGCCAGCGTGCTCGAGACGCCCCCAAACGTCGTCGAGGGCAACCCATTTGCCGCGATCGCCGAATTGATCAAGGCCGGTCGGATAGCCAACCGAATTCGAGCCCTCGGGCTCGACCCACAGCGGGATTTGCTCAATCTCATCGCGGCCTCCGCCGGCGATTTCCTCGACGGCTGGTTCGAAAGCGCGCCGATCAAGGCCGCCTTCGGCTTCGACAGTGTCGTCGGCAATTATGCGAGCCCCTACACGCCGGGCTCGGCCTATGTTCTCCTGCACCATAGCTTTGGCGAGGTGAACGGCAAGAGGAGTGTCTGGGGCCATGCGATCGGCGGCATGGGCGCGATCACCCAAGCGATGGCGAAAGCTGCCGCCGCGCGCGGCGTGGACATCAGGCTTTCGATGCGGGTGCGCCGAGTCGTTGTCGAGAATGGGCGCGCCATCGGCGTTGAGACGGACAAGGGTGAAACCGTCCGTGCCGCAACCGTCGCCGCGGGGATTAATCCCAAGCTCCTCTACCTCCATCTCGTTGAAGCGCGCGCCTTGCCCGAAGGATTCCGGCGGCGGATGGAAAACTGGCGTTGCGGGTCTGGCACGTTTCGGATGAATGTCGCGCTGTCCGAATTGCCAGATTTTACCGATTTGCCCGGACGCGCACCTGCGGAACACCATGCCTCGGGCATCATCATCGCGCCGAGCCTCGCCTATATGGAGCAGGCTTATTTCGACGCTCGTACTTTCGGCTGGTCGCGCCGCCCTATCATTGAATTGGTCATTCCGTCGACACTCGACGGCACGCTCGCGCCGCGCGGACAGCACGTGGCAAGTCTGTTCTGTCAGCATGTCGCACCACAACTATCCGATAGTTCGTCATGGGATGACCACCGTGAAGCCGTCGCCGATCTCATGATCGAAAGGGTCAATGATCATGCACCGAATTTCCGGCGCTCGGTCTTGGCGCGCCAGATTTTTTCTCCTCTTGAGCTTGAGCGGACATTCGGTCTGCTCGGCGGCGATATTTTCCACGGAGCGCTCGACTTACGGCAGATCTTCTCGGCGCGTCCGATGTTGGGTTATGCGGATTATCGAGGTCCGATCGCGGGTCTCTATTTGTGCGGTTCGGGAGGCCATCCGGGAGCCGGCGTCACCGGTGCGCCGGGCCACAATGCCGCTCGGGAGATCTTGCGTGACTTCAAGCGCAAGCGCATCGCCAGAATTCGATAGCGCTTGCATGAAGACCTTCGGGCAAGCTCGAGCCGCATGAGACCACAGCGCCATTAACTCGAAATGGTCGTTGCCAACCGCTGGCATCGGCAGTGACGAATGTCGGCTATTGGCGCGACTTCGAAGTGTCTGAGTGCGCTCAGCACGTCAGGTTGTTGAGGTACAATCCAATTCGGTACGCGTGCGAAAGTCGAAAATGAGTCACGTAGGAGACCTGCAGCGTCGGATGGCCCAATCGAAAGTCGACGCTTTGTTTTTGGCCTGATTTCTTCACCAAGAAATCATTTTTTTCAATCGGTTGATTTGGGGTCGGACGCAAGTGCTTCTATAAAGATAGCCAAGCACCGATCATAGGCTCCCAGATGTTCGCTCTCGCTAGGACCTGCGAAATTCAACGATCGTGCTCCCCCCAGTTGCGATATCATATTTTTAAGGCCGATGATGGCTCCACGATCCAAGTAATGAAGGATGCAATAAGGCTTTCCATGTCTCTTTGCGCATTCAATTGTGAAATCGGTACCTGCAGAGCAATATTTTGAGTTCGGCACAAATACGACCGTGGCCGCGCTGTCGCGTACGTTCCACTCGGTTCGTTGTTCGGGAAACTCACTCGGAGTCTCCATAAGGCGAGGATATTTCGTCAACAAACCTGGCGGACGTAAGAAATCTTCTGCCCCACCGCCTTTTGGGCACCATCCTTCATATGGTCGTCCCGTTAACACGGCGGCATCTAGCGCGGCTCGATCTACCCCTGTTTGACCCCCAGAACGTATACGCGGACCGCGCGCAAAGTTCTTTTCTTTGGCCATGTGTGATCCGACTCCGAAAGTTGACTTCGATCATCGTTCGAGCGTGACCGAGGAGCGGCGCCAGGTGCCGATTATATCGGTCTCCGATCGATGACATCCGTGAGCAGACTCGCACAAAAATCGAGGGATCAAACATGGAGGGCCAGGTTCAAGCGCCTCAGCTCGACTCGTCGAACTTAAAAAAGGCGGCGGCGGCACTGAGAGATGTTTGTTTGGCTCTTCGCGCCTTCTCGAGCCGTGTGATTTCAGCCTGCAAGGTCGTGATGCGCTCATCGATTTCCTGCACGGAAAGGTCGTCGAGGCTCTGTCCGATCTCGTGAGAAGACGCCGCCTTTCGTGGCGGCGCGCCGAAAATCTCATCGTTATCTCCAGCCATTGCGAATCACCTCATCTTACCGCGAAAGCCGGGTATTCCGAGCGTTGTATCACCCCTCATTGGAACCGAGCCATGTGCTACTCTCACAGCTGCCTGGCCTTTGCCTAATCCGCGGCAGTCCGCTGTGAGTCGGTGCGTGAGACCTATGTTTCTGGATCGCATAAACCTCAAACCGGGTTACACCCGCCTCATTTTGGAGGGGACAAAATGGAACAACTTTTAACCGCTGTTATAGTAGCCCCGTTCGTCATTACCAGGGTTGGCTTTGCCGTCGCCATTGCCTATGGCCCGCAGTGCCAAACGAGATCGCACCGGCAACCGGTCACGATCATGACAGCCGCCAGCTTCATCGGGCCAAACCGAGGCCGTGGAGCGGGAAAGCATGAAGTCGTTTTTGGAGAGATGGCCGAAGCCGTGAGTATTTTCGGCCCGTAGCAAAATAGTACACCTGGCGCCGCCGCACCCATAGGATTGCGCCCATAGGATAGAGCGTAAGTGCTTCGCGGCCGGCGTGACACGCGAACCGGCAGGCCAGGGCCCTCGATCACCTTCACCCTCGGGTCAAGGTACGAGCCATGAATAACCGCCTACTTCCGTGTGTATTGGTGCTTGACGCCAACCGGGAAGTACTCGGTTGCCCGCATACTGGCGACGGCGCGCGCACGTAAAATCTCGCCGAGACGATCGCGGCGCTACGCGAGAAGCGCGGCCACCACGAAGTAATGTCGGCGGAGCTCGAACGAACTGGCGAGGCCCAGATATCGCTGACCGATCCAGACAGCCGGGCGATGGCCGCCCATCGTCGAGCAGGCGATGGGCGGACCAAACGGCCACACGTTCCACATGTTCAGGTCAGATGCAGCCAGCCGATGACGACGCGGAAACATTGCTTATGTCTTCGTATGGCTCATGCTGCTCTGTGGCTGGGTCTATGCGGGGACATCGGGAGCGGTGAACACCACCGTGCTCGGGGCGATCCCCTTGATGCTGGTGCGCAAGTCTCGCCTCAATTCGTGCTGCTGCTAAGTGGCGCCCGATCGATCGACTCGGAAGATATGCCAGCTCTTTTCGGCATAATCGTCGCTCTGTGCCGACGCGCCGGCATTGCCCAGGTTCCGAGCCTCTATTTCCTTCCATCCGGCGTTCCGACGGCCTTTGCCCCCGGCATTGGCGATCAGTCCGTCATCGTGGTCAGCTCAGGGCTGCTGCGCCTTCTCATGACCCGCGAGCTGACCGGCGTGCTCGCGCATGAGATCACACATGTCGCCAAGCATGATGTAGAGCTGATGCAGCTGGCGGGGATCATAGGGCAGATGACACGGGTAATCGCGCAGGTCGCCATCATCATTGCCGTCGCAACCTGGTTGCTCGACGTATTCGGGCCCGGCGAAGGAGTGGACTGGCTTTCCCTCGGGCGTGCTCGTCGCGGCACCGATCGTCGCGAACCTCATCCTGGGGGCCCTGTCGCGGCAGCGCGAATATCAGGCGGATCTCGAAGCGGTCGAATTGACGGGTGATCCGGCCGGGCTCGCCCGCGCCATCGAGCTAATCGAGATGGCGCAGAAGCGGATCACGTCCAGCGTGTCCCCGGGGACGGTTCCGCATCCGGCTGCCGCGCCTGCTTTCGTCGCATCCAGGTCCCAAGGACCGGATCCGCCGGGTCCGGACGAGCGCATCGCCATACCGGACTATTTCCCGGGCGAGCGGAAGTGGCCGTCGGCGATTTCCGTCAGAACTCGGGGCCGGTTGCCACCGGCTGGATGGATGGGTCGATAGCGCTCACCGCTCCAGCCCACGCCAGCCTCGCGGCGTTGCGCAGTGTTTGCGCCAGCCTCGCACCAGCTTTTCATCATATGCCGGGCGAGACTTTGTCGAAGTTTTGATGGAATGCCGAGACCAACATCTCGAGCGACTCAAAACACGGGGCGGTTCTCTCATGTCTGTTGTGCCGTCAATAATTGTTCTCGTGATAACAGCTCTGCTTGTTTTTCGACGCGAGCTCACAACCCGTCCGGCTGCGCCAGCTTCGAAGCTGACGCCTGGCGCCAAGCGGCGTTCGTTGCGGCAATCCAAGCCGGGACTTCGTCCGCCAGCCTATATTATACCAAGTCTTGATGATCATGACCGGTAGACCCAGACCCTGGTCCCGATGGACATGATTTTCCAGGGCATGTCGATGAGCTTATTCCAGGCGAAGCAGCAATGGTCGAGGATGTCGTCGTAGGA
>JBAUNU010000041.1:0-3175 GCA_049579405.1 Methylocella sp. | reverse complement strand
GGCTCCAACGCCTTCCATGCTTCATCCGACAGCCAGAATAAACTCCTTGCCATGCCTCTGCCTCCAGCGACTCAAATCATGGCAAAAATATATCATGGAATCAACGCTCTGTATGGGTTCTCAACCTCGGTCGGGTTGGAGGCGGCCTATACCCAAATGGGCTCGGGGTTTGCCTCTTGGCTTGGCAAGGGCTTCCGGCTGCGGCGCAGCGACATGCGCACGCTTGTCGCGTGTGGTTCCGCGGGCGCCATTGGCGCGGCATTTGGCGCGCCCCTGACCGGCGCATTCTATGCGTTCGAACTCATTTTGGGGACCTATACGCCATTCGTTCTTGCCCCGGTCGGCGCAGCGGCAGTATGCGGGGTTATGGTTTCCAAGGCGTTTGGCGCAAGCGGCGAATTCATGAGCCCAATGACGTTCAACTCGGCCCTTTCGCAGGCCGACATGGGTCTTCTGCTTTTGCTTGGGATTGCTTGCGCAACATTCGGAATCGGCATGATGCGGGCGGTGGCAATTGTCGAGGCGGTCTGCGCACGCATTGCGCTGCCGCGCGCGCTTCAACCCGCGATCGGCGGAATCATCGTCGGGCTTCTCGCGCTTGTGACGCCGCATGTTCTTGCCTCCGGCCATGGCGCGTTGTTCGAGCTATTTGGGCCAAACGCTGGTCCGTTCGATGTGATCCTTGTGACGCTTTTATTGAAGGCGGCCGCATCGGTGATCTCACTCGGCACTGGTTTTCGCGGCGGTCTTTTCTTTGCGTCCCTGTTTCTTGGCGGCATGATCGGCCGGGTCTATTTCTTCGGGGTTGAATATATCGATCCGTCTCTGGCGCCGGATGTTAGCGTCTGTACCCTCGTCGGGATGGCAGCGCTTGCCGTTGCGATCATCGGCGCGCCGCTGACAATGGGATTTCTGGCGTTGGAGACGACCGGCGATTTCCCGCTCAGCCTCGTGATGTTGGCCGTCGCAAGCGTCGTCTCGATTATCGTGCGGCGCGCGTTCGGCTATTCCTTCGCGACTTGGCGATTGCATCTGCGGGGCGAATCGATTCGCAGCGCCCAGGATGTTGGCTGGATCCGCGATCTGACGGTCGGCCGCCTCATGCGAACCGACGTGCCGAAGGCACGGTTTGACATGACCATCGCCCGCTTCATGGAAGAGTTTCCGGCGCGTTCCACCAATCAGTGGATCGTGGTAACCGGCGCGTCAGGCGGGTACGCCGGTACAGTTTTCGTTCCCGACGTGCACCTTGCGGCAGTGCAGGCGGACGCCGGCGTAACCGGTCTAGGCAAGCTCGCGCGTTCGCCCGATGCATTCTTGCTGCCGGGGATGAATATCAAGCTTGCCGCGCAATTCTTCGAGCAAACCGAAAACGAGGCGCTCGCCGTGGTCGACAACGAGAAAGAGCGGCGCGTCATGGGGCTTTTGACCGAAGCGCATGTTTTGCGCCGCTATACGGACGAACTTGGGAAAGCGCACCGTGAGCTTTCAGGCGATTGGTCGGACGCGAGCTAGAGAACGATCCCGGAGATACGCGGCCTTTTCAGACAAGAACTTGCGGGAAATCAAGCGATAGACCGGGAGATCGCCGCAACTCGAAGCTCTCCCAGCATGATCAGCGCACGATGGAGCCAAACTAAAGAGGCCGGAACGAGGTCCGGGCTCTAAATATCCTGTCCTTCGATTTCAAGCGCGAGCTTTTCGACGAGTTTTTGAATATTTGGCTCAAGCGGATAAATCCCGAGCGCCTTTTTGAATACCTCCAACGCGCTTTTCTCGAGACCGGCCCCTTGCAAGATCATGCCCATGCCGGCGAGCGCGCCAAAATGGCGGGGTTCCAGTTTCAGGACCCGGTTGATGTCGGCCATCGCGCCCTCCGTGTCGCCAGCGAGAAACCGGGTTGTCGCCCGCTGATTCCAGGCTTCGGCCCAATCGGGCTCCAGCGCGACAAGCTTATCGAAAAGCGAAAGCGCCAGCGGATATTGCCCCGCCTGAATGGAAACCGTTGCCCGTTGCATGAGCAGATTTGCGGTGTCCGAATCCGATTGGAGCCAGACGCGCTCGATCGTTGTCGCGATCCGCTGCGCGTCCCCAGGGCCTTCGGCGTTGCGCAGCCGCTCAAACAGCGCATCGAGCACTTGCTTGCGCACGGCTTCCGGCGCGGGCTTCGGCGCCAGGGCTTGCTTTAGCTGTTCGTCTCTTGCAACCCCGGATTTTGGTGCCGCCCCGGGGGCCTGCGCCGGCAGGCCGGGAGACCCCGCCGGGCCAACTGGCTTAAGCCCTTGTCGACCCAAATTTTCGTCGGCTCTACCGTCTCGAGGCGCCGCCCAAGGCCGATCGAGATCGAATCCGGAGAAGGGCAGCGGCGGGATTGGCGAGTCATCGCCGCTGATTTCGCCGCCCCGGCCGTGTGGAACGCCAAGACCTTCCGCCTGCGCTTGGGCCAGGACAAAATCGCCTGATCCCATCACGGCGGCCAAGCTTGCAGCATAGAGGAGATATGCACGCATAAGCTTCAACCTGGAAAAGCCGGGACGCGCGCCGCTACCAACATCAGCCCTGCCGCGCCTTATAACGTTTTTGTGTCCTGTTGATGATGTATACTCTGCCCTTGCGCCGCACCAGCTGGTTGGCTCGGTGGCGCCTGCGCAAGGATTTCAACGAATTGCGGACTTTCATCGGAGGGTTCCCAAAAGACAACCGGCCATCGGAGCCGGTTGCAAACGAAGCTGCGACCTATGCCTTATTCGCGGGCGGTGATCAACCCTAAAAGCAAATGTCCGGAACGCTCGCTCCCATCGCCGGCTGGTAATCCGTCCCCGAAGCCTTCACGCCCGGCGGCGTGGCTTCCCGGTTCGCCGTCTTTCGGTATTCGCCGTCGCGAAATCGCCTTCCCCCGGCAAGGATCATGCTTTAGGGAGACGGAGGGATCGGACCGCGCGCCATTCGCTCGTTACCGCCGGACGGGCGGCCCCAAGCCAGGCACGGTAACGGCGGCAGTCTTGACGTCGATGAAACGAGCAATTATCGCCGCCGCGATGGCAATTTCCGCCTTGGCCGGTTCAGTTGCTCCGGTGCGCGCGGATTTTCGTCTCTGCAACAATTCCGTCAGCCGGGTGAGTGTTTCTCTTGCGTATACCGATGGCGAGACATGGGTCAGCGAGGGCTGGTGGAA
>JBAUNU010000040.1:0-11010 GCA_049579405.1 Methylocella sp. | reverse complement strand
CCTACGAGTTGCGTCCATAACCTGTTCTTCGGCCTTACTTCTTTATGAAGCCTACACCACATTGTAGTGCTGGGGCAATAGAACAGGCGTCCTCCCAAGACTTGGACTACTGTGCCGAACTTATAACGGCTTCGGCCTTGAACGGCTCAGAGCAAAACCCTAGCTCACGTCAAAGGCAATGTCACGCACAATTAGGCAGAATGTCTCCAAACAGGCAAAAATGTGAAACTATTTTTGACTAAGCCGGATTTTCGAGACGTCCGCGAATTTTTTGCGCAGAGGCGCGGAGGGACCTGATAAATGGGTCTTCTGCCAAACGGCGAACCATGACGAAGATGCCGCGAGATAAGCAAGGCACCAGCCCGGCCCTCGGCCTCGGCGGGCGCATTCGCAATTGGTTCCTGGCCGGGGTCATCGTCGCCGGTCCGCTCGCGACGACAGCCTACATCGTGTGGTGGTTCGTTGATACCATCGACAATTGGGTGAAGCGCCTCATCCCGGTGCGGTTTTGGCCGGATAATTTTTTGCCGTTCCAATTGCCCGGACTTGGCGTGATTTTCGCCTTTCTCGGGCTCACGCTGTTGGGCTTTCTTGCCGCCAACCTCGCAGGCCGGAGTTTGATCAGGCTCGGGGAGGCGACGCTCGCTCGCATGCCGATCGTCCGTTCGATCTATAAAGGCGCGAAACAGATCTTCGAAACCGCGTTTTCCCAATCCGGCGCCACGTTCCGCAGGGTGGGGATGATCGAGTTCCCGGGCGAAGGCCAATGGTCCATTGTGTTCATTTGTACGCCGCCCGGCGCCATCATTGCCGGGCATCTTTCAAACGAGGAACATATTTCGGTTTTTCTCCCCTGCACCCCCAACCCGACAACAGGATTTTACTTTTTTCTGCCGTCGCGCGATGTCATTGAACTCCCAATCAGTCCGGACGATGCGATCAAGCTGATCGTGTCCTGCGGCGTCATCCAGCCCGACATCCACGCGGTTGTTGCCGAAACAAGCAGGAAGCGCGAGCGTGCTGCGTAGTAGGCCGCGCGGTGTTTCCACTTAGATAGTGCCGACGTGTAGCCTAACCTAAAACGATCGCGCGCGAGCGTTTGACCTCCCGGATTGGGGCGGCTATCAGAAATGCGGGCAGCGGAAGTGCCCTGCGCCGAGTAGGACCGCGCGGATGCGCCATGGCCGTTTATACCGAAGTCAATGAGGCGGACCTCGCCAGCTTTCTTGGCGACTATGATCTTGGCCACGCCCTGGCCCTGAAGGAAATTGCCGAAGGGGTTGAGAATTCCAATTATTTTTTACACGCCGATGCCGGCTATTTCATCCTCACGCTCTATGAAAAGCGGGTCGACGAAAGAGACCTGCCGTTTTTCCTTGGACTCATGGAGCATCTGGCCGGCCACGGACTAAATTGCCCGCAACCGGTACGGAACAGACATGGCGGCGCGCTCGGCAGGATCGCGGGCCGCCCGGCGGCAATCGTGACTTATCTCGACGGCGTGTGGCGCAGAAGCCCAAATGTCCGCTGCTGCGCGGCCGTTGGCGAGGCGCTTGGCAAACTGCATCGGGCCGGCGCCGGCTTCGCCTTATATCGCCCCAATGCCTTGGGCCTCGAAGCCTGGTCGGCCCTGTTCGATGAGGCGCGCGCGCGCGCCGATGAAGTGCGGCCGGGCCTCGCCGCGGAGATAGCAAGGGAATTGGCCTATCTCGCCGGGACCTGGCCGCGCGATTTGCCGAAAGGCGTCATCCATGCCGATCTTTTTCCCGACAATGTCTTGTTCGTTGGCGATGAATTATCCGGGCTCATCGATTTCTACTTCGCCTGCACGGATGAACTCTCCTACGATGTCGCGATCTGTCTCAACGCCTGGTGCTTCGAACCGGACGGTTCGTTCAACATCGCCAAGGGATTGGCATTTTTTAACGCCTATGAGAGCGTGCGCAAATTAACCGGAGCGGAAGTCGGGGCGTTCGTCGTCCTGGCGCGAGGCGCGGCGCTGCGTTTCGCCCTGACCCGCCTTGTCGATTGGTTGAATGTCCCGGCGGATGCCTTGGTAAATCCCAAGGACCCGCTCGAATATGTCGGCAAGCTGTGCTTTCATCAGCAAACCGGAAGCGCCCGCGAACTCGGTTTGCTGCGATGAACGGCGAGGTTTCGATCTGGACCGACGGTGCCTGTTCTGGCAATCCAGGTCCGGGAGGCTGGGGTGCTATCCTGTGCTTCGGCGCGCATGAAAAAGAGCTTTTTGGCGGCGAAGCCTCGACCACCAATAATCGCATGGAATTGACCGCCGCGATCGCGGCCCTCGAGGCGCTGAACAGGGCATGCACGGTCCATCTCCACACGGATTCGAATTATCTCAAGGGCGGCATCACCACATGGATGGTCGCCTGGAAACGCAATGGCTGGCGCACCACCGGCAAAAAACCGGTCAAGAACGTCGAGCTATGGCAAAGGCTCGAGGCGGCCGCCGCGACGCACACCATCGACTGGCGCTGGGTGGAGGGTCATGCCGGGGACGCCATGAACGAGCGCGCCGACGCGCTCGCCCGCAAAGGCATGGCAGAATTCAAATAGCCCTAGTCTGACGGGCCGAAGCCTTTGACAGCGCTTCGGCGTAAATCGGCACTTGAAGCAGCCCCAAGGAAGACCCCGCGTGATCCTCCCAGTCAACCCGCTCATCGCGATCGGCGTGCTCGCCTCGACCGCCGCGACAGATGCAGCCTACGTGTTCTTCAACGCCGCCGTGACCGGCCGGCGCCGTGTTTGGGCCGCGAACTGGAGCGCCATCTGGTATCTGATGTCCGCTTTTGCGGTCATCAGCTATACGGAAAACGCCATTTACGTCCTATTTGCCGCAGCGGGTTCGTGGCTCGGCGCGTTCGCCTCGGTAACTTGGTTGAGGCGCGGAGGACGCGCCGGAGGGGCGACGGGGCGCCATAGCCCGCCGTGAGTATCAAGAGGACCTAGAGTTGCCTCAGCAAGGTTTCCGCGCTTGACGCTTCGACCTTGCCTGGCGCCGCTTCGACGTTGAGCTTTCGGACCACGCCGTCGTCGACAATCATCGCATAGCGCTGCGAGCGGATGCCGAGCCCGCGGGCGGTGAGGTCGAGCGAAAGCCCGAGCGAGCGCGCGAAATCGCCGTTGCCGTCGGCGAGAAAGGTGATCTTGCCGTCGGCTCCGGCGCTTTTTGCCCACGCTTCCATGACGAAAACATCGTTGACGCCGGTCACCGCGATCGCATCCACCCCCTGCGCCTTGAATTGATCGAGGTTGTCGAGAAACCCCGGCAGATGGTGATTGCCGCACACCGGCGTAAAAGCCCCGGCGACGCCGAATAGGACTACTTTATGGCCCTTGAAAATCTGATCCGTGGTCCGCAGTTGAGGGCCATCCGGCGTCATGACCGTAAATGTCGCGCCGGGGATTGGATCTCCGCTCTGGATTGCCATCGTTGCTCCTTGTAATGGCACATTCTGGCATTTGGCTTCGACCGTCGTACCCGACGGACGACCACCGCCTGCTCTGCTACCCGCCATTCGAGCGTTCAGAGGACATCGAAGACCAACGGCTTGCTCTCCAGCCCTTAATGCGCATTTCGGAAGTGCTGAGCATGAACCAGTATTTCCGTGATGAGCGGTTTGCTTCCAAGAAGCCAAAGCTGGATGGAACGCCCGAACAACAATGCGGCGACAACATCTATTCGCTGATTCCCGCGATCGTGGTCGCCATCTTCCTTCTCCCACCGAGTGCCGTTGTCCAGTGTTCGGGCGCCGCGCAAAACGGAGAGCGAGCGCACGCGCTGTGCGCCGTGAATGAGGACGCCCTCAATGTCTGCTGTCGCCGACGGGCCGGTATGGAAGCTTGGTCACGGCTGCCTTTCTATTTCCATAATAACCGGCCGCTGACCGGACCTTGCCTCGAAAGACGCTGTAGCTAATCGCGGTGTAGAACAGCATCAGCGGGAAGACGAAAAGACCCTCTCCCCAAAACATGAATGCAAGACTGGATTGCGGCGCCGCCGCTTCCTCGATGGTCAGGACGAAGGGGATCATGTAGGGCCAGAACGCGAGGGCCAAGGTGCCAAAGGCGCACAAGAAGATCACTGTGACCATGAGAAAGGGCACCTCATCCCAACGCAATAGCACACTGAACGCGAGCAAAACGGCCGACATGCCGCCAATCACGAGGAATACAAACAAGTACGGACGCTCGACCGACATATCCATCACCTCGAGATGTTCGGCCAGCGAATAGGTAAAGACAATGATCAGATATGTGAGGAGACCGACCGACAGATAGGGTATCAGCCGATAGGCTGTCTCTCGGACGTCGCCTTCACATTTCTTGACGAGCCAACAAGCGCCAAGAAGTGCATAACCGAGACACAGTCCGACGCCGCAGAGTGCCGCGTAAGGAGTGAACCAGCCGAAGTCGCCGCCGGCATAGTGACCGTTGGACCAGGGCAGGCCCTCGACGAGTGCACCGACTGTTAAACCCTGGATGAACGCTGCTGCAAACGATCCGCCTGCAAAGCTCAAATCCCAGATCCACCGCATCCGTTCCGTCTTGTTGCGATACTCGAACGCGACACCGCGCAGGATCAGCCCCGCCAGCATGATAAGAAGTGGAAGATAAAAGGCTGATAAGAGACCGGCATAGGCGGCTGGAAAGGCGCCCCACAAAATAACTGCAGTCACCACGAGCCAGGTCTCGTTGCCGTCCCAAATGGGCTCAACGGCAGCAAGCATCGCGGAGCGCTTCGTCTCGCTGCGTGTCATGCCAGACAGGATACCGACACCAAGATCGAACCCATCGAGCAGCACGTAGAGTAGAATGCTAACCGCCAAGAGCGTTGCCCAGAACATGATCATGGCTACTCTCTGGCGTAAGTTGTTTCGGTACTGCGGGGCCGGTCTGCGAGTGACATGGGTCGTTTGGGGTGGGCGGCAGACGGCGGCTCAATCAGATATCCGGCCGGGCCAGCCCGCAGGAGCCGGTAGATGTAAAAAATGCCGAAGGCAAAAATGAAGGTGTAGATGGCGCAGAAGACGGCGAGCGAGGCCCCCGCCTGACGCGCCGTCAAGAATGGCGTAACCGCGTCGGAGGTTCGCAAGATCCCATAGACGACCCAGGGCTGGCGGCCCACTTCCGCCGTGTACCAGCCGGTCAGGATGGCAATGAAGGGCAAGGGGAAGCTCAGAAAGACGAGCCAAAGGAAAAAACGACTCTGCGCGATGCGGCCTTTGATGCTCAAGTAGGATCCAAGCCAGGCAACGGCGAGCATAATCAGTCCACAACCAACCATGATTCGGAACGTGAAGAACGGAATGATTACCGGGGGACGGTCCTGGGGCGGAAAGTCGGTCAAGCCAACTTCCTTGGAGGTGAAACTCATGCTCGCGATCAAGCTGCCGAGAACGGGAACCTTGATCTCATAATGATTGGTCTCTGCCGCCGGATCGGGGATCGCAAGCAAAACTTCTCCGGCCGGCTGCTCATCGTTCCAGCGCCCCTCGATGGCAGCGAATTCGCTGGTTGGTGGACGTGCACGTAATCGCCGGTGAGATGTCCGAAGAAGATCTGGATTGGGACAAGCACCGCCCCGAGGAAGAGGCCCATGGGAAGCATGATACGGGCCTCGGCGTGAAACTCATTCCGCAGAAGGTGCCACGCCCCGGTCGCAGCGACGCAGAAGGCGCCCGTCAGGAAAGCGGCCAATATCATATGGGGAAATCGCACCCAGACCACCGAATTAAGGATGATTTTGGCCCAGTCATCGGGAACGAACGCGCCGTTCTTAACTACGTAGCCAATCGGTACCTGCATCCAGCTGTTATTGATGATGATCCAGAACGCCGAAAGTGCCGTCCCCAGCGCCAACATCGCGGTCGAGAGCAGATAGAACCCCGGCGGTACGCGAGACCGGCCGAAAAGAAGGACGCCAAAAAAACTGCCTTCCAATGCGAAAGCCGTGAACGTCTCGTATGAAAGGAGCGGCCCTTGAATCGGTCCGGACATCTTGGAGAGCACGCTCCAGTTCGTGCCGAACTGGAATGCCATCACAACTCCCGACACAACCCCGAGACCAAATGCCACACCGAATATCTTGAGCCAAAACTCAAAGAGGATTCGATAGGCCGGGCGGCCCGTCGTGAGATGCAGTAGCTCGAGAATTGTGAGCCAGGCGGCCAGGCCGATTGTGAAGGCTGGAAAGATGATGTGAAATGAGATGGTGAATGCGAACTGAAGCCGCGACAAGAGAAGCGCCGTAGCGTCCATTGGAATGCACCTTCTCGCTATTCCCAGAGATACGTCCAGGCCAGCTCGACAAGCTCGTCCCCGCGGCCGGCTGACGGGGACCTCTTCCGCACGGTGCGTTCCTCTAGCAGCTTACAGCCATGGCCCATGCCTGCCGTGGGACACGCCCCGGCGAAGGCGGAACGTAGTTCAAGACCTCCAATGCCGATATTGTTCATTTATCGGAATTGAGCTGCCGCGCCTTGTCGGCGAACGAGAACCGGTATCGACTTCGCCGCCGGTGTGCCGCTCTTCACATCATAAAAGGCGAGAGGAAGCAGCGGATTTGTTTCTGGGTAATAAGCGCCGACCGAGCCGGCCGCGATACTATGGGCCTTTGCCCAGAAGCCGCTGACCACGCGGCGCTTGTCATCAGCCAGAGATTCGATTTCGACCGGGTCGCCCTCGTCAATGCCGCGGGCGCGCATGTCCATTTCATTGATGAACACGACCATGCGGCCACCGAACACCCCGCGATACCGGTCATCCAGACTGTAAATCGTCGTGTTGTACTGATCGTGGCTTCTGAGTGTCGCAAGCCGAAGCATAGTGGGATCGGAAACCGGAGGGTCTTCGTCGACCCCCGGAAAGACCACGAAATTGGCGCGCCCCGTGGCGGTATTCCAAACCCGCTGGCGTGGCGGATTGGTCAGGTGAAAACCGCCCGGTTGACGGACCCGTTTGTTAAAATCGGCAAACAGGTCCGGGAAGACCTCCTCGATCTTGTCGCGGATGCGGTTGTAGTCGGCGACAAAGAAGTCCCAGTCGATGCCGCAATTGGGCAAGGTCGCTTTTGCCATGCCACAGACGATCGCGACCTCCGATTTCAGATGCTCGCTCGGTGGTTCGACGAGACCGGACGACGCATGCACCATCGACATGCTGTCTTCGACGGTAATCGATTGCCGACCGCTCGCCTGCATGTCGATGTCACTGCGCGCCAGAACGGGAAGGATCAGCGCCTGTTGGCCGTGGACCAGATGGCCGCGATTGAGCTTCGTGCTGACCGCGACCGTCAGCCTCAGCCGCCGCATCGCTGCTTCGGCCGCCGGCCAGTCTGGAACCGCTCTGACGAAATTGCCGCCGAGCCCGATGAACACCTTGGCGCGCCCATCCACCATCGCTTGTACGGCGTTGACGACATGGTGCCCGCGAGCCCGCGGTGGCTCGAAGCCGAACACTTTCTTGAGCTGGTCGAGTAATTCCGGTTTCGGCTTCTCGTCGACGCCCATGGTGCGGTCGCCTTGGACGTTCGAATGGCCGCGCACCGGGCAGATCCCCGCCCCGGGCTTGCCGAAATTACCGCGCAGCAGCAACAAATTCACGGTCTGCTGTACGTTTGCGGTGCCGAGCCGATGTTGGGTGATCCCCATGCCGTAGACGACGATAACGGCGCGCGCCCACATGTAGGCGGCCGCCACCCGCTCCAGCTGATCGCGCGGCAGACCGCTGGCGCGCAATATGTCGTCCCAGCTCGCGCGGCGGAGATCGTCGGCGAACGCCTCGAAGCCGTGCGTGTGGTTCGCGATGAAATCGAGATCGAGCACGGGTTCAGCGCCGTTACGAACCGCCTCGTCATGCGTTTCCAGCACCAGCTTCATGACCCCCTTGAGGGCTGCGACATCGCCGCCGATGCGGACCTGGCAATACTCGCTGGCGACCCTGGTCTCGCCGAACGTCGCCATCTCGACCGGATTCTGGGGCGCCGCAAAGCGCTCGAGTGCGCGCTCACGCAGCGGGTTGAACACCACGATCGGCACGCCGCGGCGCGACGCCCTGTGCAATTCGGTCAACATCCGCGGGCTGTTGGTGCCGGGGTTCTGGCCGAGGATGAAGATCGCCTCGGCATGTGCGAAGTCGTCGAGCAGCACGGTCCCTTTGCCGATCCCAATGCTCTCGGGCAGGCCGACGCTGGTCGGCTCGTGGCACATATTCGAACAGTCCGGAAAATTGTTGGTGCCGAAACGGCGTGCAAAAAGCTGGTACATGAACGCCGCCTCGTTCGAGGTGCGTCCCGAGGTGTAGAATTCGGCCTCGTTCGGGTCGTCGAGAGCGTTGAGTTCGCGGCCAATGATGGCGAACGCCTCATCCCAATCGACCGGCACGTAATGGTCGGTCGTGGGATCGTAGCGCATCGGCTCCGTCAGGCGCCCCTGCTGCTCCAGCCAATAATCACTCTCCTGTTCGAGTTCGCGGACAGTGTGGGTCGCGAAGAACTCGCGCGTCACCCGGTTCTTGGTCAGCTCCCAGGTGACAGCCTTGGCGCCATTCTCGCAGAACTCAAAGGAACTGGTATGGCGCGGATCGGGCCACGCGCAACCTGGGCAATCAAAGCCATCCGGCTGGTTCATCGACAGCAGCGCCCTGGAGCCTTTGAGCTCGACGCTCTGGTCGCGCAGGGCTTTGGCGGTGGCGTGCAACGCCCCCCAGCCGCCAGCGGGCAAGTCATAGGGTGCGAACTCCGGCTTGCCGGCAGGCTCCTGCTGAGGTCCAGTCGGAACGGAAGGAGAAGGAAACCGATCGCTCACTGTCTGGGGTCTGCTGACATGGGTGGCTCCTACGGAATGGGCACCTTCGGCATTCTTGAGAGGCCAGGGATCAGTTGAACCGAAATCCGCCAGATGAACGCCGAACTGGCACAAATGGTTCCTGTTTCCGGCTGGATTGGGCGCCGCACGCTGGGCATTGACGGTTTTTGGCAGCCTTTGGCCGCCTGAGCGGCGTCTGTCGGCGCATGCCGACGTTTTTTCTCGTCATTTGGACGCAATCCTCTCGTGGGTTGGGCTCGAAACGCGTGACATGCAAACACCCTACGCGGTTGATGTTACCGGCGGCAGCCGCAATTCCGCGATCAGCCGCAAAATCTAGGCGAAATCGCAACCTGCCATTCATTTCTTGGCGGCGAGTTTGGTGAGCGGATCGATTCTGTCAAGGACGCGAGCTGGGCTCGTGCGGAGCCGCTGCTCCGCGCATCCTTGACAGCATCGACTCCGCCTCGCCGATAACGGCTGCCGTGAGATGAATGGCGAAATCTGACAGTAACCGATGGGTCAAATCTCGACTTTTACAGCTTAAGGTACGCGAAAACGCCGCCGTGATCGAGGAATCGCAATGGCGGTTGGCGTTTTTTCCGGCTTTGGGTCGATCGCGAGCGGGTTCCAGGCGTCGGCTGGAATATGCTTCAGGGGACGGCGGCGGCACCGAGGTCAACCGCGAACTCATAGCTTTGCCGTTCATCGCTCACCGTCAGGATCACCGGGACGGCTGCGCGGCTGCCGGTTCGCGGCTTTTCGACCTCGGCGATCAGGAATTCGTTGGGGCGGCTCGATCTTCGCGTCTCAAAATACCAGCCTTCGGGGGCCTCGACGAAGAGATCCTGGGCGCCGCCGCCGCGCGGCGACAGCCGCCAGGTGGGCGTAGGCGCCGTTTCGTCGCGGGTGATCGCCACTTTGGCGTCGCGTTGTTCCGGCGTTAGACGGAGAGGCACCGCGGCTTCCGCCGCAGCGATCGCCGCCGCTTCCGGGCTCGCCGTCCCGGCCTCCGGGGCGGGCAGCAAGGTAAGCCTAGACTCGGCTTTGGCCGGGAGGCAAATCCGGCCGCAAACAGCATAGGACACGTTCACCACCAAAAGGACGGGGCGGGTGGCATCCTTGGGCGTGACGCGAACCGGAAAAATCACCCGGTCGCGATAGCCGAAAGCTTCGGTTCCGTCCTCGTCGATTCGCCGCGGTGCCGGATAGGAAACCGCGATGCCGGAGGCATTCGCGGAGCCTTCGAAGGAAAATACCGGCGGGACGCCGGCGCCGCCCGGCATGCGCCAATAGGTGAGGGCGCCGGGATCGAGGCGGATTTCGATTCCGGCGCGATAAAAGCCTTGCGGCGGGGCGCCCCCAGCGGCAATCAGACGCAACGACGATTTCTGTCCGGATGCCCATGTGCTCGCGTAAGGATCACCGTGTAAGCTGGCGGGAAATAAAAACGGCGAAAGGCTCGCGCAGGCAACAAGGAGACCCGCTCTCCACGCCAGGTTTGGGGGCTGGAAGGACATTAGCATGGGATTATGCCCGTCATTGGCCGATCTCTCCGTCAATTTATTTCGCAGGCGGGAAAGCCGCAACCGCGATTGTTTCACGTTCGTTTGACGCCAAGGAGGCGGGTGACATGGGATCGATCATTTCGTCATCGGCCTCGCGGCAAGGCCGGAGCGGCTTTTTCGATGGGCAGCTGCTAATTGCGATGCCGGGGATGCTCGATGACCGGTTTGCCCGCGCGGTCATTTACGTTTGCGCCCATTCCGAGGAAGGGGCGATGGGGATCATCGTCAATCGCCCGGCGGAAAGGGTCGATTTTCCGCAGCTTCTGGTGCAACTTAAGGTGATCGGCCCGGATGAGGCAATCCGGTTGCCGGCGGCGGCGAGTTCCATGCTGGTGCTGAGCGGGGGCCCGGTCGACACCAGCCGCGGTTTCGTGCTTCATTCCAACGATTTTTCCATCGACAATTCCACCTTGCCCATTGGGGGAGGCGTGTCCTTGACCGCGACAATCGATATTTTGCGGGCGATCGCGCGCGGCGCGGGACCTGGCCGGGCGCTGGTTGCCTTGGGTTATGCCGGCTGGGCGGCGGGTCAGCTCGAGGCCGAGATGCAGCAGAATGGCTGGTTCAATTGCCCGGCCGATCCCTCTCTCATCTTCGATTCCGCATTGGAT
>JBAUNU010000039.1:0-2832 GCA_049579405.1 Methylocella sp. | reverse complement strand
CCATCGTCCTCCAACTCCGGCGCGGCTGCTGCCGGGGCAAGCGTGGCGGCAAGCGCCGCGCTCTCCTGCGCGGGGAGGGCGGTACCGCTTTGCGAATCGGACGCTAAAAGGCCGGCGAAGAACCCATTGAGCCACGCGCGCTGCTCGGGCGAGAACGGCGCGTTCTCCGGAATCATGGGTGCTGCGTGCGGCGGCCGGTAAATGGCGTTCATGCGTCTTGTCCTTCGGCGAAACTCTTGAGCGCGGCAACCTCATGGCGCGCGGAAAAATCTTGAAAGCTTTCGGCGGCGCCGGCGCGATGCGAGAGATAGGCCTTGAGCAGACCTTCGACCCTCGCCGGCGCATCCTCCGCTTTCACGTCGCGCAAAATCTCGCGCCCGATCGCGCTCGTGGCGCCAAAACCCCCGCCGGCGACGATGTGATAGCCGTCCACCATGTCGCCCTCCTCGTTGGCGCTAACCCGCGTGGCGACGAGCCCGATGTCGCCGATGTAATGCTGCGCGCAGGAATGATGGCAGCCGGTCAAGTGGATATTCACCGGTTGATCGAGTTTTACCCGCGCCTCGCACCAATCCGCGATGTCCTCGGCGTGGGTTTTGGTGTCGGCGGCCGAAAATCTGCACCCGCGCGAGCCGGTGCAGGCGATGAGCCCGGCCCGGATCGACGATGCCCGCCATTCGAGGCCCGCCTTTTCCACCGCCGCTTTGGCCCGTTTCAAGCGCACTTCGGAAATTCCCGAGATCAGAAGGTTCTGCCAGACGGTTAGGCGGATATCGCCATCGCCGAGATCGCGCGCGATCGCCGCGAGCGAGCGCATCTGGACGCAGCTCATCTTGCCGACCGGGAGCACGACGCCGAGATAGAATAGACCCGGCTGCCTTTGCGGATGCGCGCCAATATGCGCCTGCCGGTCTTGCGGCGGGCGCGGCCGGATGTGTTTTGCGTCGGCGCGCGCAATCGGGCGGCCAAGCTGTTGCTCCACCTTGGCGAGAAAGGCGTTAAGACCGCCCTCCTCGGCCGCATAGCGGTCGAGCACATATTTCAGCCTCGCCTTGGTGCGGTTGGTGCGATCTCCCTCGGCAATGTAGACGCGCACGATCGCGTCGGCGACCTCGGCGGTTCGCCGGGCTTGACGACTGCGCCGGTCTCGCGCGCCAGATCCCGGTGTCCGGTGACGCCGCCGACAACAAGCTTGAACCAGACGCCCGGCGCGACGCCCGCGCCGTCTTCGACCTCCACCGCCTGAAAACCGATGTCGTTGGTGTCCTCGAGCGTCGAGATCGCGCCGCCGCCGTCGAAGGCGACGTTGAACTTGCGGGGCAGACCGTAGAGTGTCCGCTGATTTAAAATGTGGAAGTGCCACGCGCGGGCGTGCGGGCGCGTGTCGATCAAGGCGCCCGGATCGATGCCTGCCGTGGCGTCGCCGGTCACGTTGCGTATGTTGTCGGCGCCCGCCCCGCGCGAGGTGAGGCCCAAATCCTGCACCGCTTCGACGACATGGATCGCGTCCTTCGCGGCGACCTCCCGGAACTGCAGATTGGCGCGCGTGGTTACATGGGCATATCCGCCGCCGAATTTTTCGGCGAGTCCGGCGACCCCCGCGAACTGCCAATGCGACAGAATGCCATTGGGGATACGCAGCCGGCACATGTAACTGTTTTGGGCAGGCGCGACATAGAAGAGACCGTAAAACTTCCAACGGAAAATATCGGCCGCCTTCGGATATTCGTCGCGCGCGGCCTGGCCGCAGAGCTTGTGATACACATCGAAGGGATGCTCTTCGCGCTTCCACTTCTCCTGATCGACGAGTTTCTTGCCGGCCTTGATCGTTTCGTCCTGGGCCAAGAGATGCGGCGCATCGGGACCAATCGGCGTTGGCTCCGGCGCGGCCTGTGGCGGGTTGGCGGACCCCGAAAAGCTGCTGCCTCCCCGCGCCTGGATGCCGGAAACGAAACCTTCGAGATAGCGCTTTTGCTCGGGCGTGAAGTCGCCAGACATCGGCAGGCCTCAGGCCGCTTGCGGGAGCGCGAGCGCGGGCCCGAAGGCGAGGACATCGCGCCAATGCGACACGTCGGCGCCGGAGCGAATCAGATCGAGATACCAAAGGCCGTCCGCCGTATCCCCAAATAGCACGGCGCCGGTCAGTCTCCCGTCGCGCATCACGAGTTTCTTGTAGCTTCGCGCGCCTTGATCCTCGAGCGTGATGACGTCGCTCCCCGGACCCTCGATGAACTCGCCCGCCGAAAAGACGTGCACGCCGGAGACCTTCAAATTCGCGGCGAGCGTCGAACCCAAATAGGCCACCGTCCGGTCGCCGGCGAGGCGCCGCGCCAAAATCCTGGCCTGTTCGTTGGCCGGTTCAACGAGGCCGTAGACGCAGCCACGATGCTCCGCGCATTCGCCAAGGGCGAAGATATTCGGGTCGCTGGTGGTGAGCCCGTCATCGACCATGATCCCGCGATTGACCGCAAGCCTTGCTTCTCGGGCGAGTTGCGCATTCGGCCTTATGCCGACCGCGCAGACCACGAAATCGGCGGGAAGGACGCGCGCGCCGGAGAGTTCAAGACCGGTGGCGCGATCTTCGCCCAAAAACCTTATCATGTCGGCGCCGAGCAGCACCTCGATGCCTTTGGCCTCGATCGCGTCCTTGAGAAGGGCGGCCGCTCGATCGTCGAGCTGGCGCTCCATCAAGCGGTTCATCAAATGGACAAGCGCCACTTTCACGCCTGCCTTGGCAAGGCCATAAGCCGCCTCTATGCCGAGCAGGCCGCCGCCGATCACCGCCGCGCGGGCGCCCGGCCGCATCAAGGCGCGCATCGCGCCGACGTCGGC
>JBAUNU010000038.1:0-2184 GCA_049579405.1 Methylocella sp. | reverse complement strand
GGCCGTGCGCTTTTCCTATGACGATGGTTTGCGCTCCTATGACGTCGTGAAGCCCTTCGAAGGCGTCATCGGCAATCTCGAACGGCGTTTTCGCGAGACCGAAAGCGAATGGGCGCGCGAGGACATCGCCCGCTACATGACGGCTTCGCCTTGCGCCGTCTGCGAAGGCGCGCGGCTGCGTCCGGAGGCGCTGGCGGTCAAGATCGAGGGTTGCCACATCAGTCAATTAACCGCGCTTTCGGTGCGTGCCGCGCAAGAGTGGTTCGGCACCCTCGCCCCGAAGCTCGATGCAAAACGGCGCGAGATCGCCAAGCGCATTCTGAAGGAGATTTCCGACAGGCTCTCGTTCCTTCTCGATGTCGGCCTCGATTATCTTACTCTTTCCCGCGCTTCCGGCACGCTGTCCGGCGGCGAGAGCCAGCGCATCAGGCTCGCCTCGCAGATTGGGTCGGGCCTGACCGGTGTGCTTTATGTGCTGGATGAACCTTCGATTGGCCTGCATCAGCGCGACAATGCGAGGCTTCTCGACACCTTGCGGCGGCTGCGCGATCTCGGCAATACGGTGATCGTCGTCGAACATGACGAGGACGCCATTGTTGCCGCCGATCATGTCGTCGATTTCGGCCCGGGCGCGGGCATTCACGGCGGCGAAATCGTGGCGCAAGGCACCGCCGCCGAAATCATGGCGGACACGGACTCGCTGACCGGCCACTATCTCACCGGCGCGCTTGAAGTCGCGGCGCCGCGCCGCCGGCGCAGGCCGGAGCCAGGCCACAAGCTCGCCATCGTCAACGCCCACGGCAATAATCTCAAAAATATCTCGGCCGCGATCCCACTCGGAGTTTTCACCTGTGTCACCGGCGTCTCCGGCGGCGGCAAATCGACCCTCATTATCGATACGCTCTACAAAGCCGCCGCGTGGCGGCTCAACGGCGCGCTCGAACATCCGGCGCCGCACACGCGAATCGACGGTCTCGAACATCTCGACAAGGTCATCGACGTCGACCAATCGCCGATCGGACGCACGCCGCGCTCGAATCCCGCGACTTATACCGGCGCCTTCACGCCGATCCGGGAATGGTTCGCGGCCCTCCCGGAAGCCAAGGCGCGCGGCTATCCGCCCGGACGATTCTCCTTCAATGTGAAGGGCGGACGCTGCGAGGCCTGCCAGGGCGACGGGGTGATCAAGATCGAGATGCACTTTTTGCCCGACGTCTACGTCACTTGCGATGTCTGCAAGGGCAAGCGCTACGATCGCGAGACGCTCGAAGTGAAATATCGCGGCCAATCGATCGCCGGCGTGCTCGACATGACGGTCGAGGAGGCAGCGAGCCTGTTTAAGGCGGTGCCTTCGATCCGCGAAAAAATGGCAACTCTCGCGCGAGTCGGCCTCGGCTATGTCAAGCTCGGCCAGCAGGCCACCACCTTGTCCGGCGGCGAGGCGCAGCGGGTCAAACTCGCCAAGGAGCTTTCAAGGCGCTCGGCCGGCCGCACGCTTTATATTCTCGACGAGCCAACCACCGGGCTGCATTTCCACGATGTCGCGAAACTCCTCGAAGTGCTGCAGGAACTGGTCGATCAAGGCAATACGGTCATCGTGATCGAGCACAACCTTGAGGTCGTGAAAACGGCCGACTGGATCATCGATCTTGGTCCCGAAGGCGGCGACGCCGGCGGCGAGATTGTCGCGGCCGGTCCGCCCGAGGACATCGTGCGGGCAAGGAAAAGCTACACCGGGCGCTACCTGCACGCGTTTCTGGAACGGCGGCCTTTGGCGAAGGGCACTCAGGCGGCGGAGTGACTCCGCCGGTTGGCGCGGGTACGATTGGGCCAAGCGCGACCTTTGGGGTTCACGCGGCGACATAACTGGCCCTTCGTGGCGCGGCGCACAAGCCCCGGACAAGCTTAACGAGGCACCTTCTTATCCAACCCGGCTGGTTGTCCGCTCAGTCCGGCGGACACTGAAGGGGGCGGCCGAACGATAGAGGACTCAAGCGGCGCAAGGCCTGCCAGAAACGCATAGCTGCTCTCGAAATACCGGAGTTGCATTTGTAATTTAATCGGCTATGTTGCGCTGCAACAAAAACAGGCCCGGAGCGAAACGCTTCGGCGGGCGGGATGCGGCGGTAAATTTTCGGCGAATCAAGCGTGGACCACGCGTTTGGGTCTGGCGAAGTCTTGTGG
>JBAUNU010000037.1:0-2390 GCA_049579405.1 Methylocella sp. | reverse complement strand
GGGCGGGGCCTGCCAACTGTCTTGAATGCCGCCAATGAAATCGCGGTCGAGGCTTTCTTGAAGCGGCTGATTTCGTTTCACGAGATTGCCCAAATGGTCGAACAGGCCTGCAATTCGGCGCTCGCCGACGGGGTCGCGCATGAGCCGGATTCGGTTGCCGATGCGCTCGCAATGGACCAAGCCGTGCGCGAAAGATCGCGCTTTGTTCTCGCCCGGCAAGCTGCGTCGCGTGGCGGGATGCAGTGAGCATGGATCATCGCCATGCGAACGGCCAGCCTGTGTTTGCAAGCTCATTCCGCCCGCAAATTCCCAGTTCTACGTCGAATTGCTCGCTTTTGAACATGGACAAAGAATTAGGAATGATATCGTGCGAATTCGATGGTGGCATACTAAATGCTGGGGTAGGCTGCCGTGTTGGGTAGCGGATGGCGGCGCTTCTCGGCTTGGCTCAAGGTAGCCGCGCAAGGGCCGTTCGCGGTTTGCGTACGATTTTCTTGAGATCAGGCTCGGCGAAGCCGGGACCGCCGCAACGGAACCACCTGGTTGTCTGTATGTTTACCGGTTCTCTGTATGCTGGTTGCCGCATGCTCTCGTCGCGAGAGCCGCGAAGTCATCGAGGCGGTGCTGAAGGCATTGTTGAAACCGTCTAGGGAGTTCAAATGTCATTGCTCACACAAATCTGGGCGCTCGCAGGTTATATATTGCCTTTCCTTTTTGTCTTGAGCCTGGTGGTTTTTTTCCACGAGCTCGGCCATTTCCTGGTCGGCCGCTGGTGCGGGGTTAGGGTCGACACCTTCTCGCTTGGCTTCGGACCGGAACTTGCCGGCTTTAACGACCGCGATGGGACCCACTGGCGGATTGCGGCCTTCCCGCTTGGCGGCTATGTCAAATTCCACGGCGACGCCAATGGCGCCTCGATGACGAATGAAGCCGCCCTCGCGGCCATGCCGCACGGCGAGCGGGCGGTGAGTTTCATTGCTCAGAATGTCTGGAAGCGGGCGGCGATCGTCGCCGCGGGCCCGCTCGCCAACTTCCTCCTGGCGATCGTCATTTTCACCGGCATTTTTTATGTGAACGGACGCGCCATCCTGCTGCCTGTAGTGGACGGCATTGCCTCCGGAAGCGCCGCCGAGGCGGCCGGGTTTCAGCGAGGCGATCGGATCGTTTCGATCGATGGGATCAAGGTCGATAGCTTCGAGGACATGCAGCGCGTCGTGCAGACCGCCAGCGACACGGAGCTGATTTTCGGTATCGATCGCGGCGGCAAATCGGTGGAACTCGTCGCGACGCCGCGACGCCGCGACGTGGTAACCGCTTTCGGCACCACGCGGGTCGGTGTCCTTGGCGTCGAATCCAAAAGCAAGCCCGAAAATTGGCATGTCCAGACCTATGATTTTGTTGGCTCGGTCAAGCTCGCTGGGTCGGAAACCTGGTATGTCGTGGCGCGCACCGGCAGCTATCTCAAGGGCTTGGTGGCCGGACAGGAATCCACCGACGAACTTTCGGGACCGATCCGGATCGCCGAGGTCTCCGGCGCGATGGCCAAGATCGGCCTTTCGGCGTTGCTCAACCTTGCCGCAATTCTATCGATTTCGGTCGGAATGTTGAACCTCTTCCCGATTCCGCTCCTCGATGGCGGTCATCTCCTCTATTATGCGGTGGAGGCGATTCGCGGCAAGGCCATGAACGACAAGGTGCAACAGTTCGGCTTCAAGGTCGGCCTCATGCTGGTGACAAGCTTAATGGTCTTCGCCACCTACAACGACATCCTTCGCCTGACCCGCCAATGGATGCATTTGGGGTAATCCCCGCGGCTGGATGGGGGTGGCGGCGGTTGCTTCGATCACAGTCTAATCCAAAAGAAGCAAAGGGTTAACCCTGTTCCTTAAGGGATTGCTCACCGCGATGCGTGTCTTGCCTGCCACGCTCCCGCGAAATCGCTACAATCCACCGAAACTTGATTTGCCGGCCGGGTCAAACCTTGTAAAAACAATGCTCGGCGGATACTGGAGGAAGCTTTATCCATTCCATCACAACAAGTTGCGTCAACCAACCAGCGCCAGAACCAACTAGCGCTAGGTCTGGGGTTAGTGTTCGTGGATGTGGGGCCGGGTCCGACAATGCGATTTATGCGTAGGTTTCAAGGCCGGTTCGCCGGTGCAATCGCCGCGTTGGCTTGGCTCTGTGCCGGTAGTTTCGCCGCTTTCGCGGATAACGTCCTGGTGCAAGGCAACAAGCGTGTCGACAGCGAAACGATTGCCGCGTATTTCAGCGGCTCGGATCAGGCTTCCATCAACAAGGGCGTCAAGGATCTTTACGCCACCGGATTGTTTTCCAGCGTCAAAGTGGGCCGGGCCGCCGGCCGGGTCGTCATAAGCGTAACCGAGAAC